>CAJWHN010000044.1 GCA_913041085.1 uncultured Flavobacteriales bacterium
TTTAGAAAAGTCTACAGAAATAGGGATTAATGAAATTACACCAATTATATGTGAATATTCAGAAAGAAAAGTCTTGAAACTTGAGCGAATGAATAAAATACTGGTGGCTGCTATGAAGCAATCAAAACAAGCCTACCTCCCAAAACTTAATGCGGCTATTTCATTTGATAGTTTTGTTAGTAACAATACTTTAGAAGAACGATATATTGCTCATTGTATTGAAAATGACGATAAAAAACAACTTAAGGAAGTCATCAAAAAAGATGCTGATACGTTAGTATTGATTGGTCCAGAAGGCGATTTTAGCCCAAAAGAAATAGACCATGCTCTGAAACATGGTTTTTCTGCAGTTTCACTAGCAAACAATAGACTTAGAACAGAAACTGCTGCAGTAGTAAGTTGCCATACCATAAATTTAATAAATCAATGAAAAAGCTAATTTTCCTGAGTATTGTCATAATAGCATTTGGTTTTTCTTCTCCATCATACAAAATTGCTGTGTTAAAATATTATGGTGGTGGCGATTGGTATTCTAATCCAACTGCTCTAAATAACCTTATTCTATTTTGTAACGAAAACCTAGGTACTAACATTGACAGAAAATACGATATTGTTGATGTAGGTAGTACGGATATTTTCAATTATCCTTTCGTACACATGACGGGTCACGGAAATGTTATATTTTCAACAGAAGAAAGCGAAAATCTAAGAAAATATTTGATTGGTGGTGGATTTCTTCATATTGACGATAATTACGGTATGGATAAGTTTGTAAGACCAGAGATGAAGAAAATTTTTGCTGAAAGTGAATTTGTAGAATTGCCTTATTCTCACCCTATATATCACCAGACTTATGATTTCAATAACGGTTTGCCAAAAGTACACGAACACGACGCTAAACCGTCACAAGGGTTTGGACTATTTCACGAAGGCAGAATGGTCGTATTCTATTCTTACGAAAGTGATTTAGGTGACGGCTGGGAAGATGCTGAAGTACATAACGATAGTCCTGAAATTAGGCTAAAAGCATTAAAAATGGGAGCTAATATTATCGATTTTGTTTTTTCAAATCAAAACTAATACATTAGATAGATGAACCGCACCCTCAAAAATAGTATTATACTTATAGCATCAATAATTGGAATAGTGCTAGTTTTTTATCTCAAAACAATTGTTGTTTACTTGATAGTTTCAGTAGTGTTGGCACTTATCGGTAGGCCAATAATGAAATTGCTTAGTAAAATACAAATCAAAAAAAGAAATTTACCCAACGCCATAAAAAGTGTCATCACACTAGTGGTTCTTTTAACATTCTTTTCAGGTTTTTTCGCACTTTTTACTCCTTTAGTGATGGAAGAAGCTAGAATTATATCTAATATTAATTTTGATGCTGTATCCTTAGAACTAGAAGAACCTATAAATGATTTAGAAGGTTGGCTAAAAGACAAACATTTATTGGATGAAAAATCGTCTATTGATAATGAGATAGGTCAATTATTCAGCCTTACCGATGTAAAATCTATTTTCAATTCTGCTATCGGTATTTTGGGAAATAGTATTATCGCTTTATTTTCTATTATATTCATCACCTTCTTCTTCTTAAAAGAAAAAAAGCTGTACAGTGATTTTTTGTTAGCCCTAACTCCTGAAAGTAAAACAAATCAGATTCTGAACGTGTTGAAAAACACAAAGCGACTATTAAGCAGGTACTTTATTGGAATAATTTTACAAATAAGCATTATTACTATTATAGTTAGTACTGGACTTTCTATTCTAGAAATAAAGAATGCTATTCTAATTGGATTTTTAGCTGGGATTATAAATGTTATCCCATATATAGGACCTATGATTGGAGCTTTAATTGGTGTGATTATTGGTATTTCAACTAATTTAGATTTGGACTTTTATACACAAGTTATTCCATTAAGTTTAAAAATATGTGTTGTATTTGCTATTATGCAATTAATTGACAATTTCGTTCTACAACCACTCATATTTTCTAATTCAATAAAGGCACACCCCTTAGAGATTTTCATAATTGTTATTTCGGCAGGTACATTATGGGGTGTTTTAGGAATGATTATAGCTATACCTTTTTACACACTGTTTAGAGTGATTGCCAAAGAGTTTTTATCTGAATTCAAAATCGTTCAAGAATTGACTAAAAACATTTAATGTCTACTGACTTTAAGAATAAATACAACTTTCTGAACAACGAGTTTTGGCAAGATTTTATAGTAAAAAATTATAAGAACCCTCTTGACAAACTTCTGTTTTCATTAAATCAAAAACTTGAAGTAGATAGTGGAATATTAGCCAATCAACTCAAGGCTAGACAAATAATTGAAACAAAAATACCCTCTTGGCAAAATCATAAAAATCTCATCTTTCCTAAACAACTTAGTATGGAACAATGCTCATCTGAGCATACTGCTTTATATAAATCTAAAATTTGTACTGGCGAATTCTGTATTGACTTAACTGGGGGCTTAGGGATAGACAGTTTTTTTATCAGTAAATCTTTTAAAAATACTATTCATTGCGAAAAGGATTTGGAACTACAATTTATTGCACAACATAATTTTGAGTATTTACAAGCAAAAGTGGAATCTCATTTTACTGATGGCATTGAATATTTAAAGCATACTAATCAGGTTTTTGACTTGATTTACATTGATCCCTCAAGAAGAAATGAAAACAATACTAAAGTCGTAAGACTTGAGGAATACAACCCAAATATCATAAAGCACTTAAACCTACTTTTAAATAAAGGAAAGCAAATCTTGGTTAAAACCTCGACTTTGCTTGATATTAAACAAGCTATGGAGCAATTGACTCAGCTCAAAGAAATACACGTCATAGCAGTAAATAATGAATGTAAAGAATTATTGTTTCTCATTGATGCTAATTCAAGTAAAAAGCGAACATCTATAATTTGTAAAGATTTAGTAAAAGACTTCACTTTTAAATTTGATAATGAGCAAGAATTTAATTGTAAAATAAACTTATCATTACCACAAAAGTACATTTACGAACCCAATGCAAGTATATTAAAAGCTGGTGCTTTTAAGACTATTGCCCTATCTTTTAAGCTAAGTAAACTACACGCTAACAGTCATCTTTATACTTCAGAAAATTATATAAAAGATTTTCCTGGAAGATGTTTTGAACTGAATACGATATGCCGATTGAATAAAAAAGAAATTCAAACGGCCATAAAGTCTAAAAAAGCAAATATTTCTAAGAGAAACTTCCCTAATTCAGTAAATGAAATTCGTAAAAAATTAGGTCTAAATGATGGTGGTTATGATTATATTTTTGCCACTACTTTAATGAATGAAGAAAAAAGACTTTTAATCTGTAGAAAGTGTTAGTATATTAAACTTTCCTCTAAAGATAAATTCTGAATAAATTGCTGCGACCTCATCATTTCATCATGAAGCACAACATCCTTAGACAAAACAGCTACTTCTTGTCTAAAACTATTCACAAAACTTTCTATAAATTCAGAAGACTTTTTAGTCCTGAAAGATAAGGCTTGAGAGGAAGTCATCAACTCAACACTTAATATTCTTTCGATATTTTCAGCGACTTTATAAAGTTTTGTAGCAGCATTTGCACCCATACTAACGTGGTCTTCTTGACCATTAGATGATACAATACTATCTACAGATGCTGGAGTACACAATTGTTTGTTTTGACTAGCAATGCTTGCAGCCGTATACTGTGGTATCATAAAACCAGAATTCAAACCAACATTAGGTGTCAAGTAAGGAGGCAAACCTCTTTGCCCTGATACCAAAAGATATATTCTTCGTTCAGAAATACTACCTAGCTCAGACAATGCTATTGCCATATGATCCATAACTAATGCTAAAGGCTGACCATGAAAATTACCTGCTGATATTACTTTACCCTCTTTAGCAAAGACATTGGGGTTATCAGTAACTGAATTGATTTCAGTAATAATAGTTTTTTTAGCATATTCTAAAGCGTCTTTAGTTGCTCCATGAACTTGCGGTATACAACGAAAAGAGTAAGGGTCTTGAACATTAACTTTTTCCTGTTTGATTAAATCGCTACCCTCTAAAAATTCTGAAATATTTTTAGCGGTCTTTAGTTGCCCTTTATGAGGGCGTATAAGATGAACTAATTCATTAAATGGCTCTATTCTACCATCAAAGGCTTCTAAGGAAACAGAGCCTATTAAATCGGCTAAATAAGATAGTTTGAAAGCCTTAAAAAGAGTATGTAATGCGTATGCACTCATAAATTGTGTGCCATTCAACAAGGCCAAACCTTCTTTAGACTCTAAACAAATAGGCTTCCAAGCCATTTCTTTTAAAACTTGTTCTGATTTGACTTTCTTTCCTTTATAATATACTTCACCCAAACCAAGCAATGGTAGAGAGAGATGAGCCAAAGGTGCTAAATCACCAGAAGCACCTAGAGAACCTTGCTGATAAACAACAGGTAAAATGTCTTCATTGTAGAAGTCAATTAGTCTATTGACGGTTTGTAGCTGAACTCCCGAATAACCATAGGATAAAGACTGAACTTTTAAAAGAAGCATAAGTTTTACAATAGAACTAGGAACTTCTTCACCAAAACCACAAGCATGAGAAATGACTAAATTAACTTGTAGTTCTTCTAAATTTTCTTGAGAAATGGATTCATTGCATAAGGAGCCGAAACCAGTATTAACACCATAAATTGGTGTACTATTATCAGATTGTTCATCTAAGAAAGAACGACAATCTAAAATTCGTTTAGTAGCATCTTGAGATAATTCTATTGCCTTTTGTTCATGAACAATTTCATGCAATTTTTTTAAGGTCAAATATGTATTATCAATCTGATGCATAGCAAACAGTCTTTCTTACTCTTCCAAGCAGTATTCTTGGAGTTTTTTGGCAGATAGGTTATATCCAGTAACTAATTTATGTGCTTTATGGTAAAAGCCTTCTCTTTCTCTGAGTGTTTTATAAACGTAGTCTAGTAACACTTCGCCCTCCATACCAGCAATTAAAGGTCTAAACGATTCTGATAATTGTAATCTAGGAATAAGAGCCTTAGGGTGCATATTGATATAAACCGTTAGACCATACTCATTCATTTGTTCCATATTATCAAAAAAGCAAGGCGTACCTCCACCTACTGAAATAACTACATTTTCAGTATCAATTACTCTGTGAAGATAAACTCTTTCTAGCTTTCGAAAATAGTCTTCACCATCATCAGTAAAAATTTCTTTGATGGTTCTACCCTCTTGTTTTTCAATATAAGTATCGAGGTCAATAAAATCGTGTTTAAGGTTGTAGGCTAGTTTTTTTCCAAGGGTGCTTTTTCCGCAACCCATATAGCCAACTAAAAAAATGGTCATTGTAAATTTAATTTAGGATTTAATGGATTAAAAAGGTGAATTAGGTTCTTTCTTTAAATGATTGTATACTAAGCGATCTACTAAACTTGGTAAAAGTTTGTTCAAAAGTACGGTAAGTTTTCCATTAATCGTTAATACTATTGAATTTTGTCTATTAACAACAGCTTTATAAATGTATTCTGCGACTTTTTCGGCGGTCATCATTTTACTTTCATCTCTAGGGCTTTCTTTCTGTACTTCTCCATCTTTGGATAAAGCTGTGTTTCGAATATTAGAAGCCGTAAAACCAGGACAAGCTATAAGGACATGTAAGTCTTTCTTGAGGTTTTCTATTCGTAAAGACTCTAAAAACCCTTGCATAGCAAACTTAGAAGCTGAATAGGCTGTTCTTGCAGGCAAACCTTTGTACCCTGCTATAGAAGAAACACCAACAACAGAACCTTTTGATTTTAAAATATGAGTTAAGGCATATTTAGTGCAAAATACAGTCCCATAAAAGTTGATATCCATAACTTTTTTCATAACTGATAAATCCATGTCCTCAAGAGTTGCTCGCATAGATATGCCAGCATTATTAATAAGAACATCAATTCCTTTAAACTTACTAATGGTTTCTGAAATTAGACGTTGGCAATCTTCTTCGATACTAACATCTGCTTGAACAGTAAAAACTTCATAACCAGCTGACATCATTGCCTCGCCAATAACTTTTAGTTTGTCATAACTTCTAGCAGCTAAAACGACCTTACTACCATTCTTGGCAAAATGCCAGGCACAAGCCTTCCCAATTCCTGAAGATGCACCACTAATGACAACAACTTTGTTTTTCATTTAAATTTCAGCTTAATTTGCTTTTACAAATAAACGGAATTTAAATGATAATCATAGAAGTAAAAACATCTGCTCATATAAAAACGTTTCATCAAATTCCATTTGAGATTTATAAAAACGATTCCAACTGGATACCTCACATCAAACAAGATGTAGAAAAGGTTTTCACTAAAAAGGAAAACAAATTTTTTAGACATGGTGAAGCCGTCCGCTGGATTTTAAAAAATGAAAACAACGAATACATTGGACGCATCTCAGCTTTCATTAACAGAAAAAAAGCGTTTTCTGAAAAACAACCCACAGGAGGGATAGGCTTTTTCGAATGTACCTATGACCTTAATGCTTCTACTCTATTATTTGACACCGCTAAGCAATGGCTTAAAGATAGAGAAATGGAAGCCATGGATGGGCCTATTAATTTTGGTGAAAGAGATAGATATTGGGGCCTATTAGTTGAAGGCTTTGAAAATAGACCCATCTATGCCAATCCTTATCAGCCAACTTATTATCAAAAGTTATTTGAAGATTATGGCTTTTTAACCTACTTCGAACAATTCATGTATTGTCGAAACATCAGTGATGATATTTCAACTAAATACAAAGAACGATCTGCTAGAATTTTACAAGATAAAGGATATACCTTCAGACATCTAGAAACTAAGAAGATGTTCGATTATGCCGAAGATTTTAGAACCGTTTATAATAAAGCTTGGAAAACACACAGCAACTTTAAAGGAATGCCTGCTTCTCAAGCTCGTTCTATAATGCGTAAGATGAAACCCATTATGGATGAAAAACTCATTTGGTTTGCCTATTATAACAATGAACCAATAGCTTTTTTCATTGCGTTACCTGAGATAAATCAAATTTTTCAGCACATCAATGGTAACTTAAATTGGCTAGGAAAACTGAAATTTTTATATCATAAGTGGAGAGGAAGCTGTAACAATGTATTTGGCATTGCATTTGGTGTAGCACCTGACTTTCAAAAGAAAGGTTTAGAAGGTGCAATAATTATGGCTGTTAAAAATCAGTTCGATAATGAAAGTAAGCAGTACAAACAGCTCATCATCACATGGATTGGTGATTTTAACCCTAAAATGATAAAGATTGTTCATAATTTAGGTACAGAAAAATATATGACACTAAGAACCTATCGAAAACTATTCGACGAAAACGCTGATTTTGAGCGTTGTAATACAATTTAAAAAGCAGTAAAAATTTAATTTTATTTTCTTGCTGATTGAAATAATGCAATTATATTTGCTCACTCAAAATTAAAACCGACCTGGTAGCTCAGTTGGTAGAGCATCTCCCTTTTAAGGAGAGGGTCCTGGGTTCGAGCCCCAGCCAGGTCACAAAACCCGTTGATTCGGGTTTTTTTATATCCAGCCCAGGTGGTGGAATTGGTAGACACGCAGTCTTGAGGGGGCTGTGCTCTTATGAGCGTATGGGTTCAACTCCCATTCTGGGCACAATAACACAAAAAAATAGCATCATAGGTTATTTTAACCAGTACAGTGGTGTCGCTATTTCACCACTTCCCCCAATAATCTTGATATTGTGAAAACGCAATTAATGGCAATATAAAAATTGTAAGTTAGAATAATTTTTTCATGACGATTTTCAGACTTAAGATTAAATTATAAATTTAGTTTTTATTTATTAAATATACTTTAAATCAATATTAACTTATTACGCCTTTAAATAAATTTAATAAAAAATTTTACGAAAAAACTTATGCTTTATATAATAATCGTATTATATTGATTTTTAATATTTTATAATTATATTTTGACATTTTGTCAGTAATGATTTTATTGAATTATAAGACCATTTCAAACACTTAGCTAATAAAGATTTTTGTAAATTTGGTTTATGAGAATTGATATACTAACGATACATCCCGAACTTTTAAAGAGCCCCTTCGAGCACTCAATTTTGCAACGAGCTATTGATAAAAAAATAGTCGAAATAAGGCTTCACGACATACGCACCTACTCGACTGACAAGCACAAAAAAGTGGATGATTATCAATTTGGAGGAGGCGCAGGTATGGTTATGTGCATACAACCCATAGCTGACTGTATTGACCAACTAAAATCAGAACGCAACTACGATGCGGTTGTATATATGACACCTGACGGTGAGCGATTAGACCAATCCATAGCCAACCACTACTCAACTTTTGAAAACATTATTATACTCTGCGGACATTACAAGGGTGTTGACCAACGAATTAGAGACCATTACATAACACACGAATTATCCATAGGTGATTTTGTACTAACTGGTGGCGAATTAGCCGCTGCTTTGTTTTGCGATAGCATTATCAGACTAATTCCTGGTGTAATTTCTGACGAAACATCTGCATTAACAGACTCTTTTCAAGATAATTTACTAGCCCCTCCTGTCTATACACGACCTGCAGAATACAACAATTGGAAAGTTCCAGAAATTTTATTGTCAGGCAACTTTCCTAAGATAGAAGAATGGAGACATGAAAAAGCCATAGAAAGAACTAAAAAAAGAAGACCTGACTTATTAGATTCTTAAGTATTTTTTTCTTTTGATTCTTGAGCTTTATTTAAAATTATATCGTAATATTGCAAACCTTTTTCAAGGCAAAAACATAACATTACTACAATGGAACAGATTAACTACGTAGAAAACGAATTATTAAAAGGCAATGACCTTCCATCATTCAGCGCTGGTGATACAGTAACTGTACACTACAAAATTAAAGAAGGTGGTAAAGAAAGAACACAGCTTTTTAAAGGTTTAGTAATACAGAGAAAAGGAAAAAGTACAACAGAAACATTTACGGTTCGTAAAATTTCAAGTGGTGTTGGTGTAGAAAGAATATTCCCAGTATTGTCACCTGCAGTTGAGAAAATTGAAGTTAACAAAGAAGGTTCTGTAAGAAGAGCTCGTATTTATTACCTTAGAGGATTAACAGGTAAAAAAGCTAGAATTAAGGAAAAGAGAAAATAATTTCTCTACATTCAAAATATTAAACCTGTACAATTGTGCAGGTTTTTTTTGTATCTATTTTTTAGTAATAAAGAACTCTGTTCTCCGATTAGTTGCCTTACCTTCTTGCGTATCATTTGCAACTAAAGGTTTTGACTCTCCAAAACCTTTGTGAGATAGGCGATTAGCGTCAACACCTATTGATATCAGATAATCATGAACTTCTTGGGCTCTTTTTGCAGAAAGCTCTAGGTTAGAAGTGTTATCTCCGACATCATCAGTATGGCCATGAATTGCGACACTAACGCTTGGATTCAAGTCCATGAACTCCGTAAAACTACTAAGTACATTTTTGGCTTGTTGATTCAATTCGAAAGCATCTGTATTAAAATAGATGTTATTTATACGAAAGGATTTACCTTCTTCAATAGCCTGCATTTCAAAATCTAAGTCAGCTGGCTTATGAAAATAACTGTCGTCAGAAGAAATATACTGAGAATTAAAAGCATAATCTTTACTCTTAACTGTCACCATTACATCTTCATCTTCTTTGATATTGACAACACCTACATACTGACCACTCTCTTGATTAACGTCAATACGGGTAAATTTCTTTGAATTCATTGACTTTACCTCAACAACAGCATCAAACAATATTTCGCCTTGTTCAGCTTTAACATCTCCTTTTATAAAAAGTACTTTTTCAGGTCTTGCGGCTCTGTGTAATGGAAATTCATATAAATCCCAACCGCCAATCCCAGACAGCTTATTTGACGAGAAATAAGCTGTTTTACCATTGGTACTTACAAAAAATGCTAAATCGTCATTTTCACTATTTATTGGATAGCCAATATTTACTGGATTTGCCCAATTGCCTGTAGAATCTTTTTTACAATAGAATATATCTAGTCCTCCCAATCCTAAATGCGTATCAGAAGAAAAATACAAGGTTTCACTATCTGGGTGTAAAAAAGGTGATTTTTCATTACCTTCTGTATTAACATTAAGGGATTTTAAGTTGCCCCAATTACCATTTTCATCTCTGTTGACACTATACAAATCCGAACCACCTAGCCCTCCTTCTCTAATACTGCTAAAAATAAGCGTATTTCCATCGGAAGAAATAGTAGGTTGGGACTCCCAACTATCGCCTTTATTAATCGGGTATTTTAATCGCTTTAATTCCGACCAATCCTCGTATTTTTTCTTTGTATAATAAATGTCACAATTTTTATAGCCATTTTCATTGGCGCAAATAGTAAAAAATAACTCTCTATTATCTATTGACAAACTAGGCCCCCCCTCATTTGGCCGCATATTGAAGGGATACGGCATCGTTTTTCCTTTATCGAATTTACCATCTTTCTTTACTGAGACTGTAAACTCCTCTACTGTTTCAGGTCGTAGCATGCCTATTTTTTGTTTGGTACTTCTTCGTGTGTAATAAGCAAACTCATTGTCTGGCGATAATACTGAAAGATATTCGTCATTTGCTGTACTAACACCTTTGACAGCTTTTGGAGCAAAAGGCACAGGGTTTGAGTACATTTCGTCGTAAAACTCGGCGGTTTTAATTTTCTGTCTGGCCATAGCCTTATTTTCTTCAGGTAAAGAAAGGAACTCTAAATAGCTATTTAAATATTTTTTGGCTTGTTTGAAGGACTTATCTTCCATCTCTGCATTTGCCAAAAACCAATATACTAAGGGTGAATGCATAGGACATACCTCAATAGTTTTTTCATAGAAAAACTTCGCATTATCCATATCATTTTTAAGCTCATATATCCTACCCATTAAAAAATAGGCATTAGGGTAGTTGGATTGAATTTCTAAAGCTTTCTTAATATTATGAATAGATTCTGAATAGCGGAGACCATCAGCTAATCGTTTGGCCTTGCTATAATGCTTTTTTGCAGTCGCATCAACATCAAGATTACAATTATCTTGAGCTAA
>CAJWHN010000045.1 GCA_913041085.1 uncultured Flavobacteriales bacterium
CATTTTTATCCAAGGCTAATAAACCTATAGTATCGTGATTTTCAACATTTATAATAGGTTTGTATTGTGAGTCTTTTTTCCACTCTTCCCATTTTTTTCTAGCTTTATCAGTCAACAAATCTTCTTTTGGGAAACCTTGAGCTATAGCAAAGTCCAAAGCTCCTTTACCCGAAAGCATAACATGAGGGGTTTCTTCCATCACTTTTCTAGCCACCGAAATGGGGTGTTTGATGTGTTCTAAATAGGATACAGCCCCACAGTTCCCCGTATGATCCATTATACAAGCGTCTAAAGTAACGTGTCCATCTCTATCGGGCAATCCGCCATATCCGACACTCATGGATTCTGGGTCAGCTTCTGGAACTCTAACGCCTTGTTCTACAGCGTCAATAGCTCTACCACCGTCATTTAAAATTTGCATAGCCGCTTCATTGGCAGCTAAACCGTGGTTCCAAGTAGATATTACCATTGGAAATCCTGATTGTGAATGGGGGTTTTGTTTAGGGCTATTTGTTCGTGTTATGAGCTTTGGAAACAATAAAGCACCAGTAGCTCCAAACAGTGTTCCTTTGATAAAGGTTCTTCTATTTTTCATCTATGTGTATAGGCTTTTATTAGACAAGTTTAAAATTCGCCACTACCGCCACCACCATCTTTAATATCATCGTTTCGGATATTGGTACGGTCTTTAATCACGTCAAATTTTAACTCTCCAAAAGTATATTTAAAGCTTATACCAATGGACCTAAAGACCGTGTTTCTATTGCTATAAATATAAAAATCATCGCCTTCTAACGCTGTTTCAAAGGATTTGTATTTCTTGAATGGCTCAACAAATCTTAAGCCAATAGACCCCTTTTTATTATTGAAATCTTTCTTAAAGCCAAAGGAGAACATTGAAAATCCTGGAACATAACCTTGTGCAGTTTGATTTGGCGGTCGGAAAAAGCCAAAAGTTTCGGCTTTGTATCCTTTGCCCATATCGTAATTACCTCCCATATTCCAATTAAACAAGACTCTACCCAAATCGTCAGAAGTGGTTTGATAGGTGTATAAATTAAATCCTGCTCTTAAATTAGCATCACCGACTTTTATTGAGCCATAATAGTTAAATCCAACAGATAGGTTTTCCCCGATATTTTCATAGGAAGTAATCGAATTATTGCCTGACAAACGCACATTAGATTCTATCAAATCATAAGTTTGTTTAGCAAAAATATAATAACTGCCTTTATATTTTCCTGCAAAACTATTGTAGCCTATTTCTAACTGATGAGTAATTTCAGGTTTCAATTGTGGGTTACCCTCAGTCAAAGTTAACGTATCGGTATAAGAAACGTTAGGGTTGATGTACCTCATACCTGGTCTGTAAATTCGTTTACTATAACTGGCTTTTAGCGACCTCATCATATCAATCTTTTTGGATAGAATAAAGCTGGGTAAAAGTGTGGTATACTCATTCTCAAAAGGGTCTTTTTCATTTTGCACCCATGTATCGTTTTGTTTAGAATTCCACTGACCTTTTATAAGCGTGTTTTCGGCTCTCAGACCAACTACAGCTCCCCATTCTTTGGTTAATTGCCATTTTGTAGATAGGTATAAGGCAGCAATATTTTGAGTATAGTCAAACTGCTCAAAGGGTTGGAAAATAATGGGGTTTGAATTTTCAGTATTGTAATTATTCAATAGGTTTCTATTTACATACTTGGCGCCCAATTCTATAGTATGTTTATCTTTCAAAGGGTGGGTATAATCCAGTTGATAAGTATATGTAAGAGGGCTACCGTCATTTTTATTAATAATAGTGTCGTTAGGTGTACTACCATCGTATTCTTGATAAACGTAGTTGTCTTGGTCAGAAACGTCTCCTCCTAACTGAAAAGCGAGTCTTAATTCTCGGTCTTCATGGTCGCTGAATTGCTTTACATAATCAGTGGTCCATTCATAGCCTAAACTCAAATTTTTAGAATCTGTGTAGCGTACCGTATCGTTAATTTGGTAAGCTAAACTATCGATAAAATTATCTGAAAGTATGGACGAATACAAAAAGTCATCAGCCCACTCTTGATTGGTTTGTCGATTACCTCTCATTTGAAAACTCGTTACAATACTATTGTATGGATTGATGTCATAATACATTTCAGAAGTACCTCCAAAACCTATCCACTGCCCATTAGTTTGAGCGTTTTTGGTTAGGGTTGTAGAGTCAGCATAATTGAATCGGTGATAGGTTTGTTCTCCCGAAAGTGGCCAACCATAACGCACTCTACCACGTACAGATATTCCAAACTTTCCTTTACCATAATTGAGGTCTAAAGATTGTTTATTAACTCTAGTGCCAACAGAACCATTGATAGTACTTTTAAAACCTGAAATCTGTTTTTGTTGTGTAATGATGTTGATTATACCAGCACCACCTTCACCGTCATATTTTGCTGTTGGACTAGTAATGACCTCAACACTTTTGACTTGCTCAGCAGGTATCATTTGTAAAGCATCGGCTGCCGAACCAGAAAAGAAAGTGGATTCCTTGCCATTGACTAAAAACTTAATGTTGGAAGAACCCCTAAGGTTGACATTACCTTCTAAATCCACAGAAAGCAGTGGTGTTTTACGCAACACATCAGTTGCATCATCTAAACCTTCATTCAAATCGTTTTCTGCATTGTAAACGATTTTCTCCATTTTACTTTCGTAGACTGGTCTGTCTTCATTTATAGAAACCTCATCAAGACTAACAGCCCCTGGCTCGACTTTAACTTTTTTTAGATATACAAATGTTTTGTTTTTATTAAGAGAAATATCAACTCGAGTTTCTTCATAGCCAATATAGTTGACTAAAAAGTAGTAATCGGCAAGACCTAATTTGGTGAACTGAAAAGCTCCCTTTTCATCGGTAATTGTACCCTCCATGAGGATATCATTTTTTCTGAATAGTCTGACGTTGGCAAAAGCTAGCTCTTCGCCCGATTTGGCATCAACTAATTTGCCGCTAATTTGTCCATTATGTAAGGATGCATTTTTACCTACGAAACCACCCATATTGGGGCGTTGAGCATATAGTAATCCGCTGAGAAAAAGTGCAAAAATTATTAAGTTAGTTTTCATAGTACAAAAATAGTCAAATAAAAGAATGGTATTTTAAACCCTAATAAATAATGAAATAGCAAAAAAAAGGCTTGCTTCTAAAGAAGCAAGCCCTAACAAAACAAAGGATAGAATCTAGTGATCGTGATCACCGTGTTCTTCACAATGAACCTCATATGAACCCGCTGGGACTGTATCATTTCCAACGACAGTCTCTTCAATAGTATGTAGATAGTCTGGGGCTTCAACTTCTTCTAGAGCAGTACCACAGAATTCGCCTATTTCTACTTCAATTTCGCCAGCATCTGTCATATATGCTACATGACATTCGTGGCAATCATCGCTGTCTGAACAAGAGAACATGAATAGTGCTAATATGGGTACAATTAATAATTTTTTCATAATTTTTTTTTAAATGGTTAAACATAATTTGAGATTATATGAACGCCCTACATGAGGGATTTCATAACTTTTTAAACGAGATAGATGAGGTGTATATTCGACGTTTAAAAGGTTTCTTACACCTATTAATAGGTTTATTTTATTGGATTTTGAGCCAAATAATAATGAAGAGTTAATGATGGAATAATCATCTGTTGGGCTTTCATTATTAGCAACTTTTTTTTGTGAAGAATTATAAATATGATCAAAAGAGACTTCGCGACAATTAAATAAATTTTTATTCAAAAAATAATATTTGATTGAAGTTTGAAATGTATTTGCAGGCATTAGTGGTAAAAATTGATCTTCAGAACTTTTTCCTTCCATAATTGATATTCTTTCCTCAATATGTAGTTGGTGTAAAAAGTGTGGGTGATAATGTATATTCATTTCAATCCCCTTTAATTGAACATTATCTAACTGTTCATATACATACAGTGGATTATTATTAATAATACTATCCTGCGGACTTAATATTATAAAATCATTAATATTATTATAAAAAGGATTTACAATAAAACCTAAATGCTCATCAGACCATTCGTAAGTAAGATCTAGTTGATTCCCTTTTTCTTCAATAAGATTTGGATCACCTACTTCATAACGCTTAGTTGCATGATGAACTCCATCTGATAATAATTCAGAAATATGTGGTGTTCTAAAAGCTGAGGAGTAACTTAATTTTAATTTGTGATCATTAAATGTTTTTGAGAAACCCAAAGAAGTACTTAAGGCATTAAAATCATTTTTAAATGAATTAGACTCAGCATTAATTTTTCTGTAATCGAAACGTGTTCCAAATAAAAAACTCCAATCGTTTACAACATAATCAAGGTTTGAAAACACGCCTAAGTCATTAGTTTTAGCGTCTGGAATTAGTTGAGATGTTGTTGGGCTGTTTTTATTATTTTGTATTGCGCTTTGTGAGCCGAATGTCCAGTTAAGAGCTTGATTTAATGCTTTTACATATGAAATATTAAGCTGACTAGATGATAATTCAATGTCATAATCTGCTCTAGTCCACTTTTCAAACTCTTGAAGTTTATTGTTTGAATGTGCTAAACCTACTTTAAGAGTATTTTCATTAAAAAATAAGGTATTATCTAATGATATTATATGATTGTTTACTATTTGAGTTGGACGATTTTCATAACGGTCTTGGCTAGAGCTTATTAACTGTTCAAGTGTTGGACTTGCGTCATGAGAATGAGCAGGAATTCCCATAACATTACTGTTTAACTGATATCGTAAATTAATTATCCAATTACTAGTGCTATATCCAATAGCGGTTTTTATTGCTAAGTTGTTATAACGAGAATTGAATAAATAATTGCCATTGGGCATTCTGTAATCTGCAGCAGATCCATATTCTGCATACGTGTTCATTCTAAGTTTGTTTTTTGCCCATTTAGAAATAATTTGATTATTGTATCTCATTAAGGCTGACTCAAAGTTTGATATTAGTTTCAATTCAGACTTTCCTGAGGACACATAACTGTCGTCCACGAAGTACAAAGCTCCTGCTAAAGCATCGGCACCAAACATAATTGATGCTGGGCCTTTAATTAATTCAACCTTACCTATTCCTAAATCTGTAAAACCTAAACCATGATCTCCACCCCATTGTTGATTTTCTAGTCTGGCGCCATTTAAATAAGTTACAAGCCTCATTCCTGATAGCCCTCTTACAGTAACTTTATTAATGCCAGTACCTGTTGATTTTTCATAAACACCAGGAATATATGTAAGTCGATCAACCAAATTTAAAGAGTTGTCATTAAAATTATTAATTGTTAAAGCTTGTAAAGCAATTACCTGATTTGAAGAAAGCTGATGATTAATTGCTGAAACTTCAATTTCGTTAATTTCAACATGAAGCTCTTTCAGTGTAATGCTAATAGCAGGCTCAGCGCTATCAAATTGATAAGAAAATGTTTGATAACCTTCTTTGCTAAAAACTAAAACTGATTTAGGTGGTAAATCTATATTTAGATTGAACTCGCCATTACTATCTGTTTGTGTAAGGATTCCTAAAGGATAAAGATAAACCTCTGCCATTGCTAAAGGTTCCTTTTCAATATTTGTAACCACGCCTTTCTGCTGTGCAAATGAAACAACAGAAAACAAACAAAATAGTATTAAAATGATATTTTTCATAGTTTTGCAACAGCATTGCAAATATAAATTGTTTATTTTAAAATCGCAACAATGTTGCATTATTATGTTGGAAAAAAAACAAATTAGAAAAACCCCATTTAGACAAGAGGTGCTTAAACTTTTTAAAGCATCTAAAAATGCTATCTCACTTAAAGAAATCGAAAGAAACTTAACCTCATTTGATAGAATTACACTATACCGAACCTTAAAGCTATTCATTGAAAAAGGTCTTATACATGAGGTGTTGCACTCTAGCGGCAAAAAGTATGCGCTTTGTAAAGAACAATGTGATGAGCATCAACACCAGCACAATCATCTGCATTTTCATTGTTCAAGTTGTAAGGAATCCTTTTGTCTTAAAACACATATTCAAGATTTAAACTTAACCGGCTACATCATTGAACAAACCGATTTGAGTGTTCATGGCGTTTGCAAAAAATGCAACAATTAAGTACTTGATTGGCTAAGAAATCTAAATTTTATAAGTTAGATAATCCAATTGGCTTTGTAGCCGTTGAATAGTCATTGTTATAATTCTTTTATTCAAAGCAGAAGAATTTAATTTATAATAGCCAAAATCCTCTACAGCAAATAACCCTACGATAGTGCCTAAAATCAGACTTCTTAAACGTTGGTTGGTAGACAATGCTTGTTGAATGTAGCTTAACTTCTCATGATCAGATAGTTTAAAAAAAACACCTTTATATTGATTGGTATAATCTATAAATATTTGAAGTAACAAATCATTTTGAAATTTCAGTATTGGGCGTAATACATTATTTTGAAAGGCTTCAACATCCTTAGTTTTTAAACTCTTATCTATAGTATCTATATTTGGACGAATTGCCAAAAGTGAGGAGGTTCTATTTTGCATATTATAAGTATTTGTACATGGTAAAATGTGGGCCTATCCCTTCAATTTCATAAATTGGTCCAACCTTTATAAAGCCAATAGATTCGTAAAAGTCAATAGCGATCAAACGAGCCTTGCACCATAACAAATCACAACCTAACTTTTGAATATCTGCCATAGCTTGTAGCATCATAGTCCTAGCCAAACCTTGTCGCCTATAATTTGGATGAGTAGCCATGCCTCTTAAACGGTATGAAACTAATGCTTCAATTTCTAACATCCGCTCAGGGTAAAAAGTGGCAATAGAACAGACTTTTTGATTGACAATATTAGCATAATGAAGTGTTTGAAATTCCTTGTCCCTATCATAATCGGTAGACTCAATGGGTTGTCCAGGTCTAAGAACAAGGCTTCTTAAAGGACGTATTATTTCTACATCAACTTGCTGAATGGTCATAGTACAAAATTAAGGATTTATAATGTGGAATTGCGTATTTTTGTACTTTCTAAAAATGTCAAGATTATGGAAATTGTAATGATTAAAAAATTAGGTTGTGGTCCTTGTAAAACATTTGAACCAATTGTTAAAGCTGAAGCTGAAAAACGCTCTTTAGGCTTTAGACATATAATGCAAGAAGATATGCCCGAAGAAATAAGACCACCATACTTCCCGTATTTCTATCTTTACAATGATGGCGAAGTAATTGAACACTGGGGTGGTACAAGCGATAGAAAACTCGAAAAAGTACTTGATAGAAGCTTGAATAAATAATCCTTATTTGTTGTAAAAAATATGCATCACTATAGCGTGAGGCAAGGTAATTACCGAAATGATAATAATGGAGAGAAATGGAATTGATATTCCTAGATATCCCAAGTGAGAAAGTGCTAATAGCACAGATGTAAAAAATATACTCAGTAGGGAATAAGGTAATAGTAGTTTTAAAAACTCTACTAAACCAAAACTGCCATCTTCAGACTTGAAGAAAAGGTACTCCTGATTCATTACGCGTATGGAGTGCAATACCACAAAGTATAATGTAAAACCTATAATAAAAGGAAAGAGGAAAAAAGTTAAATGAATGAGAGCAATTAAAAATAACTCGGACGAAAGGCGTCTTATACTCATCTGATTTTTAACAAAGAGATAGAGTAATAAAACTAATGTAGTAATATTAGTAATCGTGAAAAAACAAAAAAATAAGTCCTCGTTATAAACTACACCAAAATTTTGAGTATCCTGAAAGTAAGCTGTTATAGCAGATAATTCACTAATGTTATAATACATCAAAGTAGCCAGCAGTGCTAAGCCCCAAAACAAAAATAGTATGGGATTGAAATTCCTTAAAGTGAGTTTAGCATCAACAAATTGTGATTCGCCAAAATGAAAAGCTGATAGAATGAGAAAAAACAAAAAACTTATTAGGGGAAATTTTAACCATAATAAAACAAAGAGAACAATTAAGCCAAGATACAAGCCGTAAAACTTTAGCTGTGTCATTGATTTTTTCCTGAAAAACAAAATATGGTCAATCGCTCCGTGTGGAATACCAAAAAACAAGATAAAAAATGATGCGTAAACTAACTGTTGCTCCAAAGTAATGGCACTAAACGCTTGATGAATTAAAAATAAAGCGTAAATACAAACTACAAATATGAATGTGAATTTGTTCATACTAGTTTTTAAAATAAAAGCAGACTATGCACTAGGTGCAAGTCTGCTTTTAAAATTAATCAAATACTGAATAAATTATTTAGACTCAGAAGTAGCGATATGATAAACTACTAAACCAAATCCAATTTTGTTGATAGCATCAGCTAAGTTATACCAAACATCTATCATGCTTGGATCCATTACTGAACTTAACCATCCACCAGGCATACACATGTATCCTATTGGATAAATTGCCCAGCCGACTAATACAAACCAAGCTAATGTACGAACACCTTTTTTAACTACAGCAGAATCACTTTTTTCAGCTAGTTGTGCAACTTCACCGAACCATGCAGCATGTAAAACATACAGGTAACCTAACGTTGAGATTACACCCCACATTACTGAATGAGACGTGCCGTCAGAAGCAACCCCTGAAGTTAACGCTGGGTTAAAAGCTTCTCCAATGTATCCGGCAACTAACATCCATACAGATGCAATAATTAGTTTCCACATTAAGCCTCTTGAAGCTCCAGCTGGCTTAGTTAATAAATAAAATTCTACACACATCAACGGAACCGTTAAGGTCCAGTCAACATATCTAAAGAAAGTTGGACTTTCTTGATGTACACCCCAATAATCTCTCATGTAGAGATAGTGTACAGCTGCAATACCTGTAATTAAGGCCGATACAAGTAAGGATAATTTCCACTTGTCATCAACTCTACTTCTTTCAAAGAAGAAGAATATAGATGCAGCAAACATGGCCATATAGCCAATAAAAAATGTGAAGCCAACATAATCGTCTGGCCTCATTAGTTGAATGTCTAAAAGCATAACTTGTTAATTTTAATTAGTTAGAGGTACAAACATATATAATTTTGTATAACTTTTGGCATTTTCATCTATACATTTTGTATTTTTTTAAGTTTTTTTTTTAATTTAATCTAGTAAGTTAACCCTCAAAAAAAAATATAAAAAATCGTTTTTTTTGGTGTTTTTAGGCTAATTTTAGGTTTCAATTGACCCTAACAATGAAGTTTAAGTTCCTAAACACCAACGATAAGTTGAATTTTTATACCATTGAAGACTCTTCACTTGGTAACGTTCCGATGTATGGTGATGCCGTTCCCGCAGGCTTTCCCTCACCTGCTGACGACTATCTAGATATGGACTTGAACTTGCACGATTATTTGGTGCAACACCCTTCGGCTACTTTTTGTGTCAAAGCTATCGGTGATTCTATGATAGATGCTGGTATTCAAAGTTCTGACGTTATGGTGGTGGATAGAGCGCTAACCCCTAAAAACAACGATATAGTATTAGCTGTAGTTAATGGAGAATTTACGGTGAAGCGTATCAAGAAAAATGATGAAGAGCTATATCTTATGCCTGCTAATGAAAACTATCGCCCTATGAAAATTACAGAAGATATGGACTTTCAAGTCTGGGGAGTAGTCACTTTTATTATACATAAGGCAAATGCTAGCACTGGCAGACTGTAATAATTTTTACGCCTCTTGCGAACGTGTATTCCAACCGCATTTAGAAGGTAAGCCTATATTAGTACTGTCTAATAACGATGGCTGTGTGATTGCCCGTAGCAACGAAAGTAAAGCTTTAGGGATAAAAATGGGAGTCCCCGTTTTTCAGGTAAAAAACACCATAGAGCAACATAATATACAAGTATTTTCATCCAACTTCACCTTATATGGCGATCTGTCTAAGCGAGTAATGAGCACTATTCGGCAAGAAGTCAAAGCTATTGAGGTCTATTCCATAGATGAAGCTTTCATGGACTTTAGCGGCGAAGGGAAACATTTAGAAAAAGGTATTGATCTGAAGAAGAAAGTTCAGCAACATATAGGTATTCCTATATCCATAGGTATTGCACCTACTAAAACCTTGTGCAAGGTGGCTGGTCTTATCGCTAAAACGCATACCAAGTCGGGCGTGTTTGTCTTAAAAGATAAAGCCATTATAGAACGAGCCTTAAAATGGTTGCCAGTAGAAGAGCTCTGGGGGGTAGGTAGAAGACATGCTCGTAAGCTAAACGATGTTGGTATTAAAACAGCTTATGATTTATGTCGAGCCGACGATAGTTGGATAAGAAGACGCTTATCGGTAGTAGGTTTAAGAATGGTCAAGGAGCTAAGAGGAACGCCTTGTTTCCCTTTAGAAGAACAAGCTAGTAAAAAGAAAAACATCTGCACTTCACGCTCTTTTGGTAAAAGTATCAGCAATATAGAAGGGCTTAAAGAAGCTGTGAGTAACTATGCCAATAGTTGCGCCTACAAACTGCGTAAACAACAAGGCTGTGCCTCTCGAATCAGCGTGTTTATTCATACCAATCCATTTAAACCAACAGACAAACAATATAGAGGGTTTACTTCTCTAATATTAGACACCCCTAGCAACGATTCTATAGAGTTAGTTCGCTTAGCTTTAAAGTGTTTAGAAAAAATATATCGCTCAGATTGTACGTATAAAAAAGCAGGGGTTATTGTGAGTGATATAAGCCCTCAACAACAACAGCAACTTAGTTTATTTGACACCATAAATCGTCAAAAGCACCAGTCTATTATGACGGCTCTAGATAGTATTAACGATAAATTCGGAAAGGATAAGGTTCACTTAGCTGTTCAAGGTTACGGCAGACGGTGGAAGATGAAACAAGAACAACTCTCTCCTTGCTATTCTACTCGCATAGAAGATGCTTTGAGGGTGTACTTATAAATTGCTCAACCGTAAATGCAAATTCTCTCGAATATTCAGCCAAAACAGGTTAATGTCTGCAACATGGTAATCGTCACGCTTGTAAA
>CAJWHN010000046.1 GCA_913041085.1 uncultured Flavobacteriales bacterium
CCGATATTTGGTCAGCTACCTTGTCTGGATGTCCTTCTGATACGGATTCTGAAGTGAAAAAATAAGCCATCTTTAATTGTATTTATGTTAAAAATTCAAGCGAAGATAGCCGATGCGTTTCATTCCTGTTTTAGCATTTTTTAGGAGTGGTTGCAATCAGCCAAATTTGTCCACTTGTTAAATCGTTGATAAAATTAGAAAAATATTTTCAAGAAAAATAATTTCATTTAATTTTTTGCATAATAAATTATTTTAGGCTGTCAGTTGTTGAAAAAAGTATTCTAAATCTACCTTTTTAGCTTTGAGGGATTCTAGCTGTTCGTCGGCAACAATTTTACCTTTATTGATAATAATAACTCTATTGCAAATTTTTTCTACTTCCTGCATGATGTGGGTAGACAACATAACGGTTTTATTCTTCCCACTATTTTTGATGAGGTTTCTTATTTCTACCAACTGATTAGGGTCTAATCCTGTGGTAGGTTCATCTAAAATAAGGACTTCAGGTTCGTGTATCAATGCCGCCGCCAAACCTACTCTTTGACGGTATCCTTTAGATAATGCTCCTATTTTTTTATGTTGCTCTGGACTTAATCCAGTTAGCTCTATCATATCACTTACACGTTCTTTAGAACTGCCGTATAAATCGGCTATAAAGCCCAAGTATTCTTTAATGTACATTTCTAAATACAAGGGATTATGCTCGGCTAAGTAGCCTACTTTTTGGCGTACGCTTAATGGGTTTTCCTCTACATTTTCTTGGCATACCTCGACCTGCCCCTCATCAGCAGTTAAGTAGGTGGTAATGATTTTCATTAGTGTAGATTTACCAGCTCCATTAGGCCCTAAAAAGCCAACAATCTCACCTTTCTTAACTTCCAAAGAAACCGATTGCAGAGCGGCTTGTTGGCCATAATACTTGCTAACCTCTTTAACTTGAATAGACATAGTGCGAAGATAACTCAATTGACTTAATTTTAATTACTCAAATTGACATAATCGTCTAACAAAATTATTTTGATAAATTAAGATAGTATATTTGTGCTAATGCAAGGGGTTGTAATAAA
The DNA here is from genome assembly GCA_913041085.1 of uncultured Flavobacteriales bacterium. Lineage (GTDB taxonomy): Bacteria > Bacteroidota > Bacteroidia > Flavobacteriales > UBA7312 > UBA8444. The sequence continues at coordinate 1,068 of CAJWHN010000046.1, forward strand.
ATCTACAGGAAGTTGGTATATCGTCAAAACAGTGGATGGTGAATTATTGAATTGCCGTATTCGTGGTAAGTTTCGTATGCAAGACATTAAAAGTACCAATCCAATTGTAGTTGGCGATAAAGTTTTGCTCAGTCAAGAAGAGGATTCCTTTCTAATTGATGAATTGTTTGATAGAAAAAATATCATTGTTAGAAAATCGGTCAATCTCTCTAAACAAACACATATTCTAGCCTCTAATATAGACCAAGCTATTTTAGTCGTAACTATGCAAAGTCCTCAAACTTCGACGGGTTTTATAGACCGATTTTTAGTGTCTGCTCAAGCTTATGGCGTGGACGTTGTTATACTATTCAATAAAACCGATTTATACGATAAAGAAACTTTAGCTCTTTTGAAAGAAAGACGTTCTATTTATGAGAAGATTGGCTACCGTTGTTTATCCAAAAGCACATTAAATGATGACTTATCAGACATTAAGGAATTGATGAAAGCTAAAGTCAATGTAATTTCTGGACACTCTGGTGTGGGCAAGTCCACCTTATTAAACAGTATTCAGCCCAATTTAAATATTACTACCCAAGAAATTTCTGAACAGCACCAACAAGGACAACATACCACCACCTTTTCTGAAATGCACGACCTCGATTTTGGAGCATCTATCATTGATACGCCCGGTGTCAGAGGTTTTGGGCTAATAGAGATGGATAAGTATGAGTTGGGCGATTATTTTGTAGAACTCTTCAAGCTAAAATCAGATTGTAAGTTCAATAATTGTTTGCATATCAACGAGCCCAAATGTGCCGTTAAATTAGCTCTAGAAAATGGGGAAATAGCACCTTCTCGATATAAAAACTACCTCAATATGCTTGAGCAAGATGAAGAAAGTTTTAGAATAAACCGTTACGAAAAATGAGAGTAGTGATACAAGTTGTTTCGGAGGCTTCAGTCAGTATAGACGGGCAGATTTATAGCCAGATTCAACAAGGTTTAATCATTCTTTTAGGTATAGAACATTCGGATACGGAACAAGATGTAGAATGGCTCAGTAAAAAAATAGCCAACCTTCGTATTTTTGCCGATGAGAATAATCAGATGAATAAATCTGTTATTGATGTCAAGGGGCAATTATTGGTAGTCAGTCAATTTACTTTACATGCCAAAACTAAAAAAGGCAATCGCCCTTCATTTATTGAGGCGGCACGTCCAGAAGTTGCTATACCTCTTTACGAAGCTTTTGTAAAACGTTTGAGTGAAGACTCCCAAAGCCAAGTTCTGACTGGGCAATTTGGTGCTAATATGCAAGTTAATTTGTGTAACGATGGCCCTGTTACAATTCTAATAGATTCAAAAAATTAATAAAAATGTCAATACAACAATTACAACAACAAGTAGATGAGTGGATAAAACAATACGGTGTTCGCTATTTTAATGAACTGACTAATATGGCTATACTCACTGAAGAAGTGGGAGAGGTAGCAAGAATAATGGCGCGTAAGTATGGCGAACAATCATTTAAAGAAAGTGATAATTCTGACTTAGGTGAAGAACTTGCGGACGTATTATTTGTAGTTTTATGTATCGCTAATCAAACAAAAATAAATTTACAGGAATCATTTGACATTAAAATAAAATTAAAATCTACAAGGGATAAAAGTAGACATATAAATAATCCAAAATTATAATCAAATTTTTGCTTTTAGACCAATTCTAGCCCATCTTCCGGGTTGTTCTATAGTGCCAAAATCTGAGTAAGAGATATCAAACAAGTTATTTATATCTAAAAATAAGTTGAAATTAGAATTAATTTTTTTTGTAAAACGTACTGCAGTTAGCCAGTACGGCTCATAATTTTTAATAACTTCTTGTTCAGGATCTAAATAATCACCAATTCTTTCCTTATATGATACTTTCCAATCAATTGCAATACTTTTATAAAAATTATGGTTAAGACTAAAAGAAAAATTAGTTTTTAGATTATCAATAACATAGGCTGATCTAAATCCTTTGGATATTGTGTCTACTTTGTTTGAGGCAATTGATATCCTTAAATGATTAATTTTTGAATTTAAAATTCTCTTAAGATTGATTCTCGAGTTTATTTCAATGCCTGAACATTTTATCTCATTTAGGTTTTGAGTCCTCCATATACTATCACCATCTAATAAAATCCAATCAATTAGATCTTCTCCATTTCTTTCAAAAAAAGTGATTGAAGAATTATGAAAATCATTTTTTATTTTAACTCCGAATTCTTTTGATATAGATTTTTCTGCCACAAGATTTACATTTCCTTGATTAGTAGGAGAGGAATAATAAAGTTCTGTAAAATTTGGCATTCTCATTGATTTATTAGCAGAAAGGTAAAAATTAATTTTATCAGAAAGTTTGTAACTTAAATCAATTCCGGGAAATAAATCGTTTTCAAAGTTTGTTTTTAAATTAAGCATTATTCCTGTTGAAATATTCAGTCTTTTAATCGATAAATTATTTTCAATAAAAAAATTTGTTACGATTCTATTATCTGATTTTGTGTAATAATTATCACCATTTATTAAAATAGGAATATCTAAATCCATACCAAGATTATTAGAAATAATATTATTGGAAATTAATTCAGCTCCAAAGAGAGATGTTCCGGCTTTAGTTTTCTTAATCATATTTATATCAACTCCAATAACACTAGTTTTATGAAAATTTTGATATAGTGATGGATTATCTCTAAACAATATAAACTCATCCTCGTGTAATCGCCAATAAATATTATTATTGAAGCCAAGACTTCCTTTTTTATTTAAGTTTAATGATGCAAAAGTTGTTTTAGTTTTTTCAAATTGATTTGGATATTTAGTTGAATAAAAACTAAATGCGCCAAAATCTTTTTTATTAATACCAGCGTTAAAAGTTGTATTTATACTATTTATTTGAGATTTTGCCTGATAGAAAAAGTTTTTTAATGCATAATCAGTTCCTCTAATATATCCGTCGCTATTTTTATGTAATAAATGAAAAATCTGCTTGACTTTATTATTTGAAATATTAAAATTCAGTTCGCCATGATTAAAGTTGTTCTGACCTTTTGATAAAATTATAGAATTTGAAACTTTTGTTTTGGTTATAATATTGATAACTCCACAATATGCATAATTTCCATAAATTCTTGTAGATCCGCCTGTTGATATTTCTATTCTTTCAATTAATTCAGGAGAGATAGGTAAATTTAAATTATGATGGCCAGTTTGTGGATCATTTAGTTTAATTCCATTTAGTAAAATTAAAGTTTGTTCAAAAGATCCACCTCTAATACTAATGTCTGATTGAATGCCTTGACCTCCACGTTCTCTGTTGTCAATATTTATAGCAAATTCTAAAATGTCACCAATTGTCTGATTTGCAGTGTTATTAATTTCATCACTATTTATTGTGTATACAATGCTTACATCGTTATTGTATTTTGATCTATTTGATGTTACTGTAACTTCATCAATATTTTGCTCTAATGTACTTTGTGCTGATGCATTACTAAAAATAAATATTACAAAAACAGTTAATAGACTAATTATTTTAATTTCCATCTTTTTCGATTTTAAATCCATTTGGATGGCCATAAATATACACTATTTCAATTGCATTAGACTTTGACATTATTCCTGGATTTATACCTAATTTATTTTTCGGAATTGGTTTATTTAATTTTGAATAATAATCTTTCCAAATTTTTAATATGTTTTCATCATCCGAATTTTCAAAGGTCATGGGCTTTGCTTTAAAAATCTCATCATCATTAAATGAATTGTATATTAATTCGGCACAATAAAATGAGTTATTTTCAAAAATAAATTCTTCATCATAATCATAACCTACTTTACTTAAGCAATAATTAATACTTTTATCTATTAAATATTGGTATTTTGGATTGAGTCTACCAACTATTACTTTTGGGTTTCCATAATCATCTCTAGATCTGCTAAGAAAAGTATCTAATGGGGTTAGAATCACTTTTGGTGGAATAGCTTCAATAACTAATGTTTCTTCATCTTTATTAACAACCAAGCCAATATGAGATAAATCTGATTGCATATATCCGTCTGTAACAGCTTCAATAGCTGTGCAAAGTTCAGAGCTATCTAAATCTTGAAACAAAAAATCACCGTTTTGCAAATCAAAATTTGAGGAGCAAGATGTCAAGAAAATATAGAAAAGAAAATATTTTCTCATATCAATAATTTATTTAGTCCGCTAAAATAATAATCTTATTATTTTGCATTTCTATAACACCACCATTGATTTCAAAAAGTTCGGTTTTGTTATTGCTGTCAATAACTCTGACATGGCCTTTTGTTAAGGTAGATATAATGGGGGCGTGATTATTCAAAACCTCAAACTTACCGTTTGTTCCTGGTAATTGAACTGAATTTACTTCGCCTTGAAATACTTTTTTCTCAGGTGTTATTAATTCTAGTAGCATAATTTTTATTTCGCTTCAGCTAACATTTTTTCTCCTTTCTCTTTAGCTTCCTCAATAGTTCCTACTAAGTTAAAGGCAGCTTCAGGGTACTGATCCATCTCGCCATCCATAATCATATTAAATCCTTTTATGGTATCTTGGATATCTACTAGTACTCCTTTAAGTCCAGTAAACTGCTCGGCTACATGGAATGGCTGAGATAAGAAACGCTGTACACGTCTTGCTCTTGATACTGCTAACTTATCTTCGTCAGAAAGTTCTTCCATACCAAGAATAGCGATAATATCTTGTAACTCTTTGTAACGTTGTAATAGCATTTTTACCCTTTGTGCACAATCGTAATGCTCGTCACCAACAACATCTGGAGATAAAATTCTAGAAGTGGAATCTAGTGGATCTACCGCAGGATAAATACCTAACTCGGCAATCTTTCTAGAAAGTACTGTAGTTGCATCTAAGTGGGCAAAAGTAGTAGCAGGAGCAGGGTCAGTTAAATCATCTGCAGGAACATATACTGCTTGTACAGAAGTAATAGAACCATTTTTTGTTGAGGTGATACGCTCTTGCATCGTTCCCATTTCTGTGGCGAGAGTGGGCTGATAACCTACCGCCGATGGCATACGACCTAATAGTGCCGATACCTCAGAACCTGCTTGAGTAAATCTGAAGATGTTATCTACGAAAAATAAGACGTCACGTCCTTTACCTTGACCATCGCCATCACGGAAATACTCAGCTAATGTCAGTCCAGAAAGTGCTACTCGAGCACGTGCTCCTGGAGGTTCATTCATCTGTCCGAATACGAAAGAAGCTTTAGAGTTACCCATTTTAGAGTCATCAACTTTGGATAAATCCCAGCCGCCTTCTTCCATAGAGTGCATAAAGTCTTCACCATAATCAATAATACCAGATTCTAGCATCTCTCTTAATAAATCGTTTCCTTCACGAGTTCTTTCACCTACACCAGCAAATACCGATAAACCACCGTGTCCTTTGGCAATGTTGTTAATCAACTCTTGGATAAGTACGGTTTTACCTACACCAGCACCACCAAATAAACCAATTTTACCACCTTTAGCGTAAGGCTCAATAAGGTCAATTACTTTGATGCCTGTGTACAATACTTCTGTAGAAGTAGAAAGGTCTTCAAATTTTGGTGCTTCACGGTGAATAGGAAGACCATTTTCTCTGTCAAGATTGTCCATACCATCAATGGCATCGCCAATAACGTTGAATACACGACCTTTGATGTGCTCTCCAGCAGGCATTTTGATAGGTGCGCCAGTAGCTAACACTTCAACGCCTCTTTTAAGACCGTCAGTAGAGTCCATAGAAATAGCACGAACTGTATCTTCTCCAATGTGTTGTTGGCACTCCAATACAAGTTTAGTTCCGTTTTCTTTGACAATCTCTAATGAGTCGTATATATCAGGTAAACCTGCTTCGTTGTTTTCAAAAGTAATATCGACTACAGGTCCGATGATTTGTGATATTTTGCCCTTGTTTTGTGACATCTTGATATGCTTAATTGTGTTAAAAAAATGTATTTTTATACGTATAAAATCTCGTCAAATTTACGTGAAATATTTAGTTTGTCGCAAAGATTTATTCAATAAATTAATTAGTACTTTTGAACAAGGTTTTAACATTCAAAACAGTACGTAAAATTTGAAGGTATATCATTCCATTTCTGACTTTCAAAATGTCAGTCGTCCTATCTTGACTACAGGAACTTTTGACGGAGTTCATTTTGGTCATAAAATTATTATCGATAGACTTAAAGAAATCGCCAAAAATCAAAATGGAGAAACTGTTTTATTGACTTTTTCGCCTCACCCGAGAATGGTATTGTTTCCAGACGACCATAATTTGCTGTTGTTAAACACCTTAGACGAAAAAATAAAATTGTTAGAAAAGGCTGGCATAGAACATTTGATAATTCATCCTTTTACTAAGGCATTTTCTCGTACTAACTCCATGCAATTTGTTAGAGATATTATAGTCAATGAACTAAACACCCACAAACTTGTTATCGGTTACAATCACCATTTTGGTAGAAATCGAGAAGGTTCTTTTGAGCACCTCAAGGAATATGCACCATTATACGGTTTTGAGGTGGAAGAAATTTCAGCCCAATTGATAGACGATGTGAGTATTAGTTCAACTAAAATACGCAACGCTCTCTTGTCGGGAGATGTGTCCAAAGCCGCAGATTATTTAGGTTACAATTATCCTTTACAGGGGCAAGTCATTGAAGGGCAACAGATTGGTAGAGCACTTGGTTTTCCTACGGCCAATCTTAAGGTTTTAGATGTAAGTAAGCTTATTCCTAAAGATGGTGTTTATGCTGTCCATGTGGAGGTCAAAGGACAATCTTTTAAGGGGATGATGAACATTGGAAATAATCCAAGTCTTATATCCAAAAAACACAGTTTAGAAGTGCATATTTTTGATTTTGAATCAGATATTTATAATGAACAAATTGAGGTTCGCTTCATAAAACGCATAAGAGAAGAAATTAGTTTTGATAATCTTGATGCTTTAAAAATCCAGTTGGAACAAGATGAATACACTGCAAAAGCTATTTTGAGTTAGATTTAAATTTTTGGAACTTAGAAATATGCTTATTAGGAGTGTTGCCGATGCTTGGCTGATAAAATGTCTTCCTCAAAGTATATTTTCTACCTATAAAAACGCCCTTTGAGCAATGTCAAAGGGCGTGTATTTTAAGTCCTTTTAGTTTTAGAAGCCTAAGGATAGTCCTATTAGGAAGTTGCGTTTAGCTTGAGGGAAATACCCTGCCATATCATAACCACCCTCACTATTAGCTGTAACGTAAGGGTCGTCAGGTCGAGGGTCGTAGCCATCGGATTTAAAACGATAAACCCAAGCATTATTCACGTATTTTTCATCTAACAGGTTATTGACTTGAAGGCTAAGTCTTGCCGACTTAAACAGTTCACTTTCTATGTCCCATATTAGTCTCGCGTGATGAACCAAATAGGCGTCTAACTTACGTTCATCACTAGAAGTGTTATCTATAAATTGCTCGTCCACATATTTAGAGATGAATTGCACCTCTACATTATCTTTAAATTGGTAGTCGAGCTGACTAGCCCATATCATATCTGGTGAAAAAGCTATGCTTGTATTGGAGTAGCTTTTACTTTCTTGCCCCCAAGTGTTCCAATTGTCCACGTATTCGGTATAGTGAGCGATGGTGTTTTCGCTAAAAGTAGCATTAGCAGACCAAGACCATTTTGGGTTGATTTTTACTCCAGCTTCTAATTCTATACCTTTTCTTTCGCTATAATCTACATTTTCTCTAGTATATGCTCCAACGTCATTAATTTTACCCGTTAATATCAATTGATTTTCATAAATCATGTAATAAGCGGTTGCCGAGAAGGCAAAATTAGAGCCTTCCATTTTATAGCCCACTTCGGTATCGTACAAGGTTTCGTGAAGTGGTCTGGAGTTAGGCGATGACTCGACAAAATCCGAGCGATTTGGTTCTCTATTGGCAATGGCAAAGGAGGCGAAGGCAGAGCTTTTGTTATCAATTTGATAGTAGGCTCCAAACTTGGGGTTAAAAAACTCAAAATTGACCGTATCGTTGCGTTCTGCTCCATTTTCGTCTTTACCTAAAAAAGAGTAGTAAATTTGTCGGTGTTGCAAATCGGCATAAACGGTCACATCATCGCTGTATTGGTAATGACCTTTAGCATAAAGGTTGAAGTCTGTTTTTATACCATCGTTATCGTAATAGATGTGGTCAATTTGGCTGTTGCTGGCGTATTCTGCCCAACGCACTACGCCATAATGCCTACCCTCGTAAGTATTCCAACCACCACCTAAGGTATAGTCTAATTTGTCTTTTCTATTGTTGTAAGAAAATACAGCTCCATAAAAATCATTGTCTAGCCATTTTCTTCTAATGAGATCGGTTTCAGTAAGGGTATCGTTCCCAACAATTACATTATTTAAACCATAATCGGCAAAGTCTTGCCCATTCTTATATTGTTCGTAATAGCCTTCGCCGTGAGTGAAGTGTAAGCCTAAATTGAACGTTCCACTATTTGCTAATTGCTTGTTGTAATTTAACACATAGTGGTCTTGCCAATAGTTATCGGTTTCATTTTCATAGGTGTAATAGTTATAGGTTCTCAAGCTATCGTCATCTAAATAGGATAGAGGTACACCATTCCAAGCTTGATAGGTTTTTTCTTTACCAGAAATTAAGCTCAATTTTAGCACCTCATCAGTACCGTAGTAAGCTCCAGATAGGTACAGAGATTTTAAGTTAGAAGTGGCTCGGTCGATGTAGCCGTCAGAGCTGATTCTTGACAACCTACCATCTACAGTAAATTTGTCGGCAAGTAGTCCTGTGCCAAATTCCACATTATTTTTGAGAGTACTGTATGAGCCTATGGTATTGCTAGTCGTGGCATAGGGTTTAGCTCTTAGCGTTTGGGTTTTTAAATTGATACTAGCCCCAAATGCTCCAGCACCATTAGTAGAAGTTCCTACGCCCCGTTGTATTTGTATATCTTCTACCGATGAGGTAAAGTCAGGCATATTGACCCACCATACCCCTTGCGACTCAGGGTCATTGAGAGGAATACCATCAATGGTTACATTGATACGTGTAGGGTCGCTACCACGAACCCTAAAACCAGTGTAGCCGATACCTGCTCCAGCATCGGAAGTCGTCACTACCGATGGGGTTAGCGACAACATATAAGGAATATCTTGACCTAGGTTTTGCTCGTCCAACTGTTGGGCACCGATGTTACTGTAGGACATGGGTGTTTGTGGTGTGGCTCTGAGTGCATTGATGTGGACTTCTTGCAAGTCCGGATACACAATTAGTGTATCTTTCTGTTGGGCATTTAACCCTAAGCTAATGGCTAAAAAGCCCCAGCTTAAAAACGATTTGATTGTCATTGTTTTGATAAATTTCGTTAAACACTACCACTGGCACGGAGTTGCTGGTGGATAATTATGTAAAACTCCCTTCCCTTCCAAGAATTACCTTGGCAGGTTCGATGGGTATAATCTCAGCCTG
>CAJWHN010000047.1 GCA_913041085.1 uncultured Flavobacteriales bacterium
AACCGGGGACACAAGGATTTTCAGTCCTTTGCTCTACCAACTGAGCTATAGCACCTAATAAGGTGTGCAAATGTAAAAAAAATTCTATTGTAAAAAATTATTTTCTTATGCTTTTGCTTTTATTAACTTTGGAGTGTTTTTATTATGAAAAAAATAACAATAGACGAAGGCAATACATCTGTTAAACTAGCCTTGTTTGAGAATAATCAAATAGTGTTTAGGGAAAGTGATGTTAATTTGGAGCGTGTTAAGGAGTTGCTTTCACAATGCGATAGATTATTAGTTTCTACAGTCAAGAAAAACACTCTTTTTGAGTCACTATTATCAAGTACGCATGTTATTTCTTTAAATCCTTCCACACCTTTGCCTATTACGAATTGTTACAAGACGCCTCATAGTTTAGGTAACGATAGAATTGCATTAGCTGTGGGAGCAACAGCGAATTTCCCTAATAATAATGTTTTAGTTATCGATGCGGGTACTTGTATAACGTATGATTTTATTAACTCTAAAAAAGAGTATTTAGGGGGTAGTATTTCACCAGGGATACAGATGAGATATAATGCATTGCATCATTTTACAAGTCAATTACCTTTGCTGGAAAGCGTAGATACAGCTATGCTTACGGGAGATAATACTGAGGGGTCTATCCATTCTGGAATAATAAATGGTGTCCTTGTTGAAATAGATGGAATAATTCAACGTTATACAAATCAATATCCTGATATAAAAGTAATTGTTACTGGTGGCAACGCTAATTTCTTTGATAAGGGATTAAAAAACACCATATTTGCAAACCCAAATCTATTGATGGAAGGTTTAAATAAAATTTTAGATTATAATGAATCATATTTTTAGGATTTTAGCTTTTGTGCTTGTAGGCTTGTCGTCATCTGCACAAAATGAATCAAACTCTCCATACTCTCGTTTTGGTCTTGGTGACTTGCAAAGTTTTTCTACGGCTACACAGTCGGCAATGGGTGGAGTTGGCATAGCTAGCTATGACCCCTTATCTATTAATGTTATTAATCCAGCCTCTTATTCTTCAGTTTTTGCTCAGCGTTTTACTATGCAAACAGGAGGAATCCATACAACAAAACTTCTACAAACTAGCACTCAAAATCAAGTTGTTAATTCTACAAACTTCAATTACTTGATGTTTTCTTTTCCATTGTCAAAATTTTGGGGAACAAGCGTTGGACTATTACCTTATTCTGAGAAGTCTTATTCTTTTTCTGATGCTATCACAGACCCTTCAGCAGACCTTTTATTTGAAGGTAATGGTGGGCTTACACGTATATATTTTGGTAATTCTACAAATGTTAATAAGAACTTGTCTATTGGAGCAAACCTAAATTATCTGTTTGGTAATTTAAATTCTAGTAGAAAAGTTTTCTTTAATGATGTAAGGGTTTTTAATACAAAGATTAATGAAGATATCAATATCAAAGGTTTCTATTTTGATTTTGGTTTAATGTACAAAGCCAAATTAGGAAAATGGAATTCAGTATTAGGTTTTACTATGGATAATGGAAGTGAAATTTCTGCTGAGAAAACATCATTAATTGAAACGTTTAGAAGTGGAGGTGAATTTGAGTTGATAGAAGACACAATAAGTTTCGACCAGCAACTAGGCGGCTCTTTAGTGTTGCCAACTTCAATGGGTTTTGGTTTAGCTTTGAGCAATGAGCAATGGAAAATAATGGCTGACTACAAAAGCGATAATTGGGAAGAATATAATTTATTTGGCACCAATGATGATTTGGAAAATAGTAGTCGATTAGCTTTAGGATTTGAATTTGTGCCAGATAAAAAATCCATCAATAGATACTATAAGATGATTCGTTATCGTTTAGGAATGTATAGTTCTAAAACTTATTTGAATTTGAAAAATCAGCAATTGGATGAAAAAGCCATTACTTTAGGTTTTGGTTTACCTCTAAAAAGAAGTGGTTCTTTAGTTAATTTATCAGCAGAACTTGGACAAATGGGAACAACTGATGATGGCTTAATTCAAGAGTCATTTGCTAGGTTCAAAATAGGGTTTATTTTTAGCGACATTTGGTTTATTAAAAGAAAATACGATTAAATATGAAAAAGTTATTGTTTTTATTCTCAGCGTTTTTATCAATTGCGCTTAGTGCTAATCCTTTGGTTGGGAGTAAGTTTGGGAGTGATAGTGTTCAGTGTGTGACAAACATATCGCTATACCGTGAGTATGTCAAGCAAAAAAATTATGACGATGCTTTGACTCCTTGGAGAAAGGCCTATGCACTTTGTCCAAAAGCGACTAAAAACATTTACATAGATGGAGCTAAACTTTACAAGCATCTTATTAGCAAAAATAAAGGTGCTGTAGAATTACAAAAAGCATATTTGGATTCCTTAGAAACATTATACGATAACAGGATAGCTAATTTTGGTAAAGAAAACTATGTTTTAGGGTTGAAAGGTTCTGATATGATGAAGTATTCTTTTTCTGATTTAGACCGAGCGTTTACCTATCTAAAGCAGTCTGTGGAAGGGCAACAAGCCAAATCTAAGGCCACTGCTCTTTTTTCATACTTCAAAGCTGCCACCGAAAAATATAAATCTAAAAGCTTTGATAAAGCACAAGTGCTAGAAGTTTATGCTGTTGTGGCAGATTACCTTGATGTAAATATTGCAAAAGATTCAAAAAGTAAAAAGTTTTATGTCAAAGCAGCAGAAAATGTAGAAAAATTATTCGTGCCGTTCGCTACCTGTGATGACCTCATAGCTATGTTTGATGCTAAATATCAAGAAACGCCTGACGATATAAATTTACTAAAGCGTATTGTTAAGGTTCTTGACAAAAAAGATTGTACCGATGCAGAAGCATATTTCTCAGCGGCAAAACAATTACATGAAGTAGAGCCTTCAGCACTATCAGCATACAATATGGGTAACCTTTCTATCAAGAAAAATAAATCTTCCGATGCGGTTGCTTTTTTCAAACAAGCTTTAGAGCTTACAGATGCTAATGAAGATAAAGTCAATAGTTTTTATGGTTTGTCGGCAGCTTATTTCAAGTCGGGTAACAACTCCACAGCCCGAAACTATGCGTTTAAAGCACTCAAGATAAGTCCTACATGGGGCAAGTCTATGCTTTTGATTGGTGATATTTATGCTGCTTCTGCCAACGAATGTGGAAGCAATTCCTTTGAGTCTGCTATGCTATATTCTGCCGCTATTGACAAATTCATTGCTGCTAAAAATATGGATAGTTCAGTGGCGGATTTAGCCAATAAGAAGATTGCTACCTATTCAAAGTATCTACCCACTAATGAAGATGCTTTCTTTAATGGTTATAAAGAAGGTGATACATATACGGTTGGTTGTTGGATAAACGAATCGACTAAAGTTAGAATTAAATAATTTCTCATAGTACCGCTATCACATACTCCATTTAGATATTCGCTATTTATCTTTTTATTTCTTACAATAGCTTGTTCTAATGACTTGGAAAAAATTCATGAAATTTCCATTCAAAATCAAGCTTCTTTTCCAATAGAAACAATCAAGGATTGTGAAATTATTTATAGCGATTCAGCTAAAGTAAGAGTATTGTTAAATGCTACTCTTATGAATCGATATGCTGATGAAAAAACATACGTTGAATTTAAAGACGGTTTAAAGGTTCAGTTTTTTGATGTCAATGGTAAAAAAGAGTCCGAGTTAAATGCTGATTACGCTATTGTTGATGATGAAAATGATTTTATGTTAGCCGAAAATAACGTGATAGTTCGAAATATTGAAGGTGATATTTTGGAGACAGAAAAGCTGAATTGGAATCAACAAAAAGAAGAAATATTTACAGATGAATTTGTCAAAATCACTACAGAAAATGAAGTTATTTTTGGTGAAGGATTAGTGTCTAACCAAAATTTCTCTAGGTATACCATTCGTAAAATAAAAGGTACTATAACTATAAATCAGCCCGATGAATAGTTGGATAATCATATTAGCTTCAGTACTTCTGTCGGCCTTTTTTTCAGGCATGGAGATAGCTTATTTATCGTCCAATAAATTGAAACTTGAGCTGGACAAGCAATCCAATTCCATTGTAGCACGTTTGTTGCAAAGAATTTTACGTTCTCCGTCAAAATATATTGCTACTATGCTAGTAGGCAATAACATTTCTTTAGTAGTTTATGGTATAACTATGGCAGCAGTCTTAGAGCCTAAAATACAAGTATATACTCAGTCTTCATTTTTAGTATTATTGATTCAAACACTAATTTCAACTTTAATTATTCTTGTTACTGCTGAGTTTCTTCCTAAAGCCTTTTTTAGATTAAACCCCAATCGATTTTTGAAGATTTTAGTGTTACCTCTAACTCTTTTTCATTATCTATTAGCACCAATAGTTAGCATAACACTATTTTTATCAAAAAGAGGCCTTAAGCTATTTGGCTTGGTGCTAGTCGAAGATTCTCCTGTATTTGGTAAGGTAGACTTAGAAGAATACCTTAAACTTCACACTAATGAGTCTGAATACAAAAATTTAGATGTTGAGGTTCAGATTTTACAAAATGCTCTTGATTTCTCAAACGTAAAAGTGCGTGAATGTATGTTGCCACGTACAGAAATTGTTGGTATTGAGGTGTCTAAGACTATAGAAGATTTACTAAAGATATTTATTGACACTAAACTATCTAAAGTGCTCATATACAAAGAAAATATTGATAACATCATTGGTTATGCACATTCTAACGAAATGTTCAAATCACCCAAAAACATAAAATCTATACTAATTCCTATTTCCTATGTTCCTGAAAGTATGATGGCCAATGATATGCTGGAGTTATTTATCAAAGAGCGTAAAGGAATTGCAGTTGTGGTTGACGAATTTGGAGGCACATCTGGAATGATAACTATTGAAGATGTTGTTGAAGAAATATTAGGCGAGATAGAAGACGAACACGATAGTGAAAAAGATTTAGAGATAAAGATTGACGGAAAGACTTATCGTTTTTCTGCTCGTTTGGAGATAGATTATTTGAATGAAAAGTACCATTTCGATCTGCCAAAATCTGATGAATATGAAACATTAGGTGGCTTACTGATTAGTCAATTGGAAGAAATACCAGAGAAAAATACAGAAATCAACATTGGAGATTATACCATAGTCGTTGATGAAGTGTCAGAAACTAAAATTGAAGCCGTTAGTCTTAGCAAAACAGATTAAGCTTACTATTTTATATCTCATATAACATTTGTATATTCGCCATCTTGTAAAAAAATGAAATATGGTAAGATTAGAAAATATTAGAAATCGTTCTGGTTTATTATTAGTTGTCATTGGATTAGCAATGTTAGCCTTTATCCTAACTGATTTAATGTCATCTAGTAACGGTGCTGTATCTACAGATTTAGTACTTGGTGAAGTCGGTGATGAAGAAATAGATTATCAAGCGTTTGAACAAAGAGTCCAACAAGCTTTAGAAGTACAAAGAGCTTCTAACCCTAGCGTCAATGTAGATCAAGTTAGAAGTTCAGTGTGGAGTCAAGTCGTTAGAGAAACGATTTTAAGCAACCAATACAATAATCTTGGACTTGAAGTTAGTTCAAGTGAGTTATTTGATATGGTTCAAGGAGATAATCCATATCCAACTGTTAAGCAATCGTTTACAAACCCTGAAACAGGACAGTTTGATAGGGCGAGATTATTACAATTTCTTAAAGAAGACATCAATAATGATGAGACAGGACAAGCTATGCAACAATGGTTAAACTTTGAAGAGGCTATACGTAAAGAAAGACAAAATAATAAGTATAATGCATTAGTAGCTAAAGGCTTATCGGCATCGGATTGGGAAGCACAACTGACCAAAAAATACCAATCAGAGATACGTAATGTGTCCTATGTTCAAATTCCTTTTCAGAGTATTCCAGACAGTTTAATATCGGTAACTGATTCTGATTTGAAATCTTACATTAATGATAATAGCTCAAAATATCAGCAAACAGCATCACGAACTATTGAATACGTTGTGTTCAATGTTAGTCCGTCAGTTGAAGATAGAAATGATGCTCAAGATTGGATACAAGATATTAAATCTGATTTTTCTCAAACTGATAACGACGACTTATTTGTTAGAAAAAATTCTGATGTATTTAACCGCGTGATATTTGTTTCTAAAGACGATTTAACGGATGACGTTAAGCCATTAACAACTGCTCAAGCTGGAACAGTTATTGGCCCTTTCAATCAAAACGCAAATACGCTTAGACTAGCTAAGTTAGTTGAGAAAGCGTCAAGACCTGATTCTGTTGAGGCTAGACACATTTTAATAACTACTGCTGATGCTGATGCTAAAATAGATAGTTTGAAAAATGTTATTTCTAAAGGACAGTCTTTTGCCGCATTGGCAGAAAAATTCTCACAAGATCAAGGTTCTGCCGTCAATGGCGGTGACTTAGGCTGGTTTACCGAAGGATTAATGGTAGAGGAATTTAACAACGCTTGTTTTAGTGCTAGAAAAGGAGATTTAGTTGTTGTGAATACTCAATTTGGAACACACTTAATTGAAGTTGTAGACAAATCCAAATCAATTGAAAAGTACAAAGTTGCTTACATGGATAGACAGATAACATATAGTAATACGACTTATCAAAATGTATTTGCTAAAGCGGGTAAATTTGCTGCTGAAAATTCTGACTACGAGCAATTTGATGCTTCTGCAACAGCAGAAAATCTATCTAAAAGAATAGCTGACGAATTACAAGAAAGTACTATAAGTATTCCTGGTTTGGAGAATCCTAGAGAATTAGTGAGATGGGCTTATAAGTCTGAAGTTGGAGATGTCTCTGACGTTTTTGAATTTGGAAATAAGATAGTTGTTGCTACGCTTACCTCGATTAAAAAGGAAGGATTGAAAGATGTAGAAGATGTTAGAGCAGAAGTTGAAACTTTAGTTCGTAACCAAAAGAAATCTGAAAGATTGATGGAAGAATTATCTGGCTATTCTTCTTTAGATGAAATTTCATCTAATTATGGTTCTACAATTAATACTGCAGAGGGACTAAATTTTTCAACTACACAAGTACCTAATTTAGGAGATCAACCTGCATTTGTTGGTGCTGCTTTTGCAGTACAAGAGGGGCAAGTATCTGGAGTCTTTTCAAGCAAAAATGCAGTCTTTGCGCTTAAAGTCGATAAAGTCATTGTAGCCGCTGAAAACACAGACTTTTCAAATGCTAAAAATTCGATTGTTAATAGCCTAAAAAGTAGATCATCTTTTCAAGCATATCAAGCTCTAGTTGAGTTATTTGACGTTAAAGATAATAGAGCAAAATTCTATTAGAATTTTGCCTAATGAAGTTTAAGCCTCAACGTTTTTTCGTTGGGGCTTTTTTTATCTCAGAACTTGAAGTCTGTACGAGTCTAGATTGAGAAAAATAAATAACAGTATCGTAAAGCCCCAAAGTGATGAGCCACCGTAGCTAATAAATGGTAATGGAATTCCAATAACAGGTGCTAGACCTATCGTCATAGCTATATTAATAGCAATATGAAAGAAAAATATACTCACTACACCATAGCCAAATACTTTGCTAAATACAGAGCGTTGCCGCTCGGCTAAGTAAAGTAAACGAAAAAGAAATGCTAGATATAGTAATAGCAAAAATGTACTGCCAATAAATCCCCATTCCTCTCCAATTGTGCAGAAAATAAAGTCTGTGCTTTGTTCAGGAACAAAATTGAATTTTGTTTGTGTGCCATTTAAGTATCCTTTTCCTGCAAAACCTCCTGAGCCTATTGCTATCATTGATTGATTGACATTGTAGCCAGAGCCATGAGGGTCGCTTTCTTGTCCTAGCAGAACTTTTATTCTTGTTACATGATGAGGCTCTAAAACACGTTCAAATGCATAATCTACACTATATATAAATCCTATACACATAGCCAATAAAGAAGATATAATGATTAGCTCACGGAGTTTTCTAATTGAGATAATAAAAAAGAAAATTGCTATAACCGATAAAATCACAATTAGCACAATTTTAGAAACAATGATAGATGTTACAAATAAAATAGTAGTAACTATGCCTATTATTAGTAAAGTAGCTGGTAGCCCAAAGCGATAAAGTACTAATATGAAAGTCGAGTAAACAAGCGCTGAGCCAGTATCATTTTGTAAAATGATAAAGATAACGGGGAGTAAGATTAAAGCTGTTGCTATGATTTTATTTTTCGTTTTTTCTAAACTCATATTTAATCTACTTAAAAACTTCGCTAACGCTAGGCAACAAGCCACCTTAGCAAATTCAGCAGGTTGTATTCGCATAAAGCCAAAATCAAACCAAGATTTGGCACCATTAACCTCTATACCGAATAATAAAACACCAATAAGACTCAGCAAAGAGAGTACATAGATTAGATAAGCAAATCCTTCGAAAAATTTCCAATTAAAGAACAAAATGAAAATAGCAATTAGGAAGGCTATCGATATCCAAATTAATTGTCGCCCATACTTTTGGCTGAAATCCATCAGTTCATAGTTTTCATTATATAATGCCGCATAAATATTTAACCAGCCTATAATGACTAATATGGCATACATGAGTACAGTCCACCAATCAACTTTATCAAATATGTGACTTTTAAAACGCATTAATATTCAATTTCTCCTTCAACAATTTTTTTCTCCAACCAATCCCTTTCAATAGTGTCGTTGAGGTACTTCTCTATCATTAGACTAGCTATAGGAACAGCCCAAGTTGAGCCCCAACCTCCATTTTCTACATAAACCGCCAAAGCAATTTTAGGGTTATCTTTTGGGGCAAATCCAATAAATATAGAGTGGTCTTCTCCGTGTGGATTTTGTGCAGTTCCAGTTTTACCGCATACTGTAATATTTTCCATTTTAGCGATATTAGATGTTCCTAATTCCTCATCTTCTACAACCTCTTGCATTCCTTTTATCACTATTTCGAAAAGAGAGGAATCTACCATAGTACGAATAGGTTTGCTAAACCTATCATCTATACTATCATTTTCAATGCTTTTTACGATATGTGGCGTGTAATAATAACCTCTATTGGCTATTGCTGCAGTCATATTTGCCATTTGTATGGGAGTCGTTAGCAGAGCATCTTGACCGATGGAAAGGGATAAATTAGTTAATGATTTCCAACGATTTTTACCATAAATTCTATCGTAAAAATTTGGAGTAGGCACAAAGCCTTTTTGACCTGTTGGCAAGTCATTATTAAGCCAATTCCCCAATCCAAAGCTCGTGACATAGTTTCGCCAAACATCATAGCCCTCGTATGTGTTGGGGTATTTTTCAATAATTGCTCTGTAGACATTACAGAAATAGGCATTACACGAATTTGAAATGGATTCAATAAGATTCAAAGGAGAACGGTGCGGGTGGCACTTCATTTTACGCTTTTCCTCACCATACACATAGCCTTCATCACAATTGAATTTGCTTCCAGAATAAATGACCTTTTCTTGAAGTCCTATCAATGCATTTATCAATTTAAATGTTGAGCCTGGTGGATATTGTGCCAAAGAAGCTCTATTAAAAAGAGGCTTATTTATGGTGTCTTCATTTAAAATTAAATAGTTTTCTGACCGTTTTCTTCCAACTAAGATATTAGGGTCGTAATTGGGTGACGATACGAGACATAGGATTTCTCCTGTTGAGGGTTCTAAAGCAACAATACTACCTCTTTTATTTTTCATTAAAGACTCGCCGAAGTTTTGCAAGAAAATATCTATCGAAGACTGAAGGTCTTTCCCTGGTTTAGATTTGATGTCAAACTTACCATCATTAAAACTTCCTTTGATATTGTTATGTACGTCTTTTAGAAGAAGTTTGACGCCTTTTCGTCCTCTAAGTTTATCTTCATAAGCTTTCTCTATGCCACTAACGCCTATATAGTCACCTTCCTTGTAGTAAGGGGTACTTTTGACAATTCTTTTGTTGACTTCTCCCACATAGCCTAGCAAATGACTAGCTGTTGAGTAAGGGTATTTTCTTAAGGTTCTTGTTTGTACAAAAAAGCCAGGCATCAAGAACATATTCTCTTGTAACTTAGTATATGTTTCGACAGATATTTGCTTCATCAATACACTAGCTTTATACATAGAATAATTACTAGCCTTTTCTATTCGTTTAATTAGATTGAGTTTGTCAATTTCTAATAAGGAGCAAATGAGAGCTGTGTCAAGAAATGTGGCTTGTTTTGGGGTAATCATAAGGTCATAAGCTGCTTCATTATATACGATAAGCTCTTTATTCCTATCATAAATAAGTCCTCTTCTTGGGTAGTCTGTTTGTTTTCTGATTACGTTGTTTTCTGATGATGTTTTAAAACTGTCATCTATAACTTGAATTGAAAATAAACGAATAATGAAAATGAGTATGACTAGTCCAAAAAAACTACCAATGATATACGTTCTATTTTCGTACTTTTTCACTTCAATGTATTTCTA
>CAJWHN010000048.1 GCA_913041085.1 uncultured Flavobacteriales bacterium
TTGGTGGAGCAGAGATGTTAGGAGGTCTTTTAGCAGGTGTTACTACTTGTGGTGTACTTATGGCAATCTTCCAGTCTAACGCTGGTGGTGCTTGGGACAATGCTAAGAAAATGATTGAAGAACAAGGTAAGAAAGGAACTGAGGCTCACAAAGCCGCTGTTGTAGGTGATACTGTAGGTGACCCTTTCAAAGATACTTCAGGCCCTTCTTTAAATATTTTATTAAAATTGATGTCAGTAGTGGCTCTAGTTATCGCTCCATCTATTGCTATGGATCTTGATGGTCAATCGTCTTCAAATAGTTCAGATAAGACTGTAATGGTCGCAGACGGTTCAGAGGAGTCAGCTAAAGGCATGATAGGTCTATATGGTGATAATGAAAAAACTGAATTTATATCTCATGCTAAGTACGTTGTTAACGGAGATAACATTCAATCTATTTCTGTTTCATTAGATAAGAACACTAACCTCAATAATCTTTCTACTAATAATAAATATATAGCTGCTGAAAAATTATTTTTTAATTCAACTGCTATTAAATCCACTAAAAAGAGTGATCGATTTGTAGAATACTTCGCTAAAGGTAAATTGAGTAATGATAGCGAATCAATTCCTGCTTCTTTAAATTTCCTTTTAAAAAATGATGGTTCTATTAATGGAGAATTAGTTATAAAATAATATAACTCATCGTTTATTTATTATATAAAAAAGCCCAGCATTTGCTGGGCTTTTTTAATGCTAAACATTTAATTTTTTAGAATAAACCGTTGATTTCAGCATCAATTTTATCAATAATAGTGCCTAAATCTTCTTTGTTTTGTTGGAAGTCTAATTCATCAACATCAATGATTAGTAAGTGTCCTTGGTCGTAAGAAGATATCCAAGCTTCGTAACGTTCATTTAGTCTTGATAAATAATCAATTCTGATTGAGTTTTCATAATCACGACCTCTTTTTTGAATTTGTTCCACAAGGTTAGAAACCGATGAACGTAAGTAGATAAGAAGATTTGGAGCGGGTATGAAGTTATTCATTAGTTTAAAAAGACTTTGGTAGTTTTCAAAATCTCTTGTGCTCATTAACCCCATAGCATGTAAGTTAGGCGCAAAAATATGAGCGTCTTCATACATTGTTCTATCTTGAATAACATCTTTATCGCCTTTATGTATTTCTTGTACTTGACCGAATCTACTATTCAAAAAATAGATTTGCAAGTTAAAAGACCAGCGTTGCATATCTTTATAGAAGTCATTTAAATAAGGATTATCGTCAACATCTTCAAATTGCGGTTCCCAACCATAATGTTTTGATAATAGTGTTGTTAATGTGGTCTTTCCTGACCCAATATTTCCTGCTATGGCTATGTGCATACGTTTATTATTTTGCTACTAATTTAAAGGAATTTCTAATATTTCATAGTGTTTTCAATAATTTAAAAATGGATTCTAAATGATTTCTATTATTTGATAGTCTTGGTACCTTAAATTGACGACCTAACTTATCTTGAGATTTCATCCATTTATAGAAAAATCCAGATGGTACAATATGTAGAATTGGTTTTTGTAAAGCTAAATTTTTATTTCTTTTTGCGGCGTAGTCAGAATTTAGTTCCTTGAGGTTTTCATCAAGTATTTCTGTAAATTTATCAATATCATCAGGTCTGTTGTTGAATTCAAAAATCCATTCATGAGCTGCCAGATTCGAATCCGACATATATTTAGGACCAGCCGTATATTCATTGACATTAGCAAGAGTTTTCTCACAAGCAATTTGTATGGCTTTTTCTGCATTATCCATTATAAGTTCTTCTCCAAAAGCATTTATGAATTGTCCTACTCGACCATTTATTTTTATTCTGTATGGACTTACACAAGTAAAAACTACGGTATCGCCAATAATATAGCGCCATAGTCCTGCATTTGTAGAAATGACCAAAGCATAAGTTTTTCCTATTTCTACTTCCCAAAGTGGTATGGCCTTTTGTTTATCAATTTCTTCTATTGGAATAAATTCATAAAAAATCCCATAGTCTAGCATGAGCAACATTTCATCGCTATTTTTTTGATCTTGTATGCCGAAAAATCCTTCTGATGCATTGTAGGTCTCTAAATAATTGATGCCTTTAGGTATCAACTTTTCAAATTGATTTTTATAGGGTACGAAGCTTACTCCTCCATGCATATAAAGCTCAAGGTTTGGCCAAACTTGACTGATGTTTTCTACTTCTTTTACCTCTAGAATTTTTTGGAATAATACAAGCATCCATGAGGGTACACCTGAAATTGTTCTGACATCTTCGTCGGCAGTAATCATTGCCATTTGTTGTATCTTCTTTTCAAAATCATTCATTAAACGAATATCCTTATTGGGGGTTTGGTGAATGTTTACCCAAAAAGGAAGATTGTCGACTATAATAGCTGACAAATCGCCATCTTTTTTATTGGTGCTAAGAGAGGGTTCGTGGCTACCTCCCATTATAACACTCTTGCCGTTGAAGACTTGAGTTTCAGGATAATTGTAGCAGTACAGCGATAGCATATCTTTACCCCCTTTAAAATGACAATCTTTAAGGGATTCCTTGGTGACTGGAATGTATTTGCTTCTATGACCACTTGTGCCTGAAGATTTAGCAAACCATTTGCTTTCGGTTGGCCATAATATGCTTTCTTCTCCTTTTCTTAATCTTTCAATAAAGGGCGATAAATCCTCATAATTTGACAAAGGGACTCTTTCTCTAAAAGTAGAGTAGGAGCTTATTTCATCAAAGTGATATTCCCTTCCAAATTCGGTGAATCGTGCTGTACTAATTAGGTTTTCTAACCAATCTTTTTGTACATCATGAGGGTATTTTACAAAGAGTTCTATTTGATGAATGCGTTTTCGCATTACCCACGACATTAGAGTATTCTTTATAGAAAATATCATATCTTGTACACAGGAAATATTCGAATTTAAAAATACTATTTTGAAATGAAAATAACAGGTTCTTTATTAAAAATGAAATCGGAAATTTCACAACCTATCAAGTATTACTTGCCTATAGGTAGTGAAAGTGTTGAAATGAATTCACTGATAAATAAGCCCGTTAGATTTACTTTTGAAAATCAAATTTTTTGCACCAATTGTGGTTCTAAGACTTACAAATCATTTAATCAAGGTCTGTGCTATCCATGTTTTCAGTCCTCTCCATCAGCATCAGAATGTATCATACACCCAGAAAAGTGTCAAGCACATTTGGGAATAGGTAGGGATATGGAATGGGAAAAGAAATACCATTTAACCCCACAAATCGTTTATCTTGCCTTAACGGCTAATGCCAAAGTGGGTATCACTAGAAAGCCTCAAATCCCAACACGTTGGATTGACCAAGGTGCTGTACAGACTATCATATTGGCAGAAACGCCAAATCGTTATTTAGCAGGTGTTATTGAGGTAACATTAAAGGATTTTATCGCCGACAAAACGCATTGGCAAAAAATGTTAAAAAATGAAATCAATACAAGTGTTGACTTAATCGCACTAAAAGAAGAAATGAAAAGTTTTTTACCTTCAGAATTAAAACAATATGTAGTAAATGATTCTCAATTACTAGATTTGAATTATCCTGTTCTTGAATATCCTAAAAAAGTAAAGAGTATGAGCTTTGATAAGCTAAGCGTAGTAGAAGGAACTTTGACAGGTATTAAAGGTCAATATTTAATGTTTGATTATTTGAACGTCTTAAATATCAGAAAACATCAAGGCTATGTGGTAAGTATTGAGTATTAAATCTCAATTTCTTCACCAACTTCGAGCTTAAATCTTTTTCTTATCACATTTATTACAAGGTAGAGAATAGGTGTGTCAATTAATGCCATTATTACTTTAAACAGAAAACCATTCAATAATAAGACCCAAAATTTATCCCAAGCAATACCACCAGCCAAACACAATAGCACTAAGACTGTTGCTGTGTCTACAAGTTGTGAGCTAAAAGTAGATGCGTTATTTCTTAGCCATAAGTGTTTGCCGTTCGTTAGTTTTTTCCAAAAATGAAATACTCTAATGTCTATGAATTGAGCCAGAAGATAAGCTAACATAGATGCACCAACTGCTATGCCTGTCAGTCCAAAAACATTGGAAAAAGTTGCATCATTAACTGGCGACCATTCTGTCGCTTGTACACTATTTGCAACCATAACTATACCAAGAACAAAAATACTAGCAAATAAGCCTGATAAAACTACAGCGTTAGCTTTCTTTCTGCCATATATTTCAGAAATTATATCAGTCACTAAAAAGGTGATGGGGTAGGGAATGATACCCGCTGAAATCTCAAAGGTATAAATGCCAAATGGAGACCACGTAAAAAATTTTTGAAAAATCAGATTACAGCATACTAGGGCGGCAATAAAAAGACCGCTAAGTATAAGGAAAAGTGATTGTGCCTGAGATTTCAAATAAGAATGTTTGATTAGTAAATTTCAAATTGATGAGGCATACGCATTTGTATTTTCTCCATATTCATCAATTCATTGACCTTTTGATAGTATGTATATGTCTTGCCAAGTTCATTTTTGATAATGCTACTTCTTAGTTGACCACCTAAATCTTCAATGATTTTTTCAACAGGATTTTTTTCGATTGGTAATTTAGTGATTCTGTATGATTCTAGCTTAGCCATATCTGCAGCAATAGTAATAGCATCTTCCATGCCACCTAAAACATCTACTAAGCCTAAATCAATAGCATCTTTGCCTGTCCATACTCTACCTTGACCAATAGAGTCAACTTCTTCCTTAGTCATATTCCTTCCTTCAGCAACGTGAGTAATAAATTTATCATAAATCAACTCTACCTGATTTTGTATTATAGCTCGTTCAGATTCATTTAACGCACGTGTTGGTGAGGCTAAGTCAGCAAACTGATTGGTTTTTACTCTGTCTGTAGTAATGCCCAACTTATTTTTCATCATTTTTTCAAGATTCATCAAGACTCCAAATACACCGATAGAGCCAGTAATAGTTGTAGGATTGGCAACTATGGTGTCTGCCTTACATGCTATGTAGTAGCCGCCAGAAGCTGCAACATCTCCCATAGATACAACAACAGGCTTTACTTCTTTAGCTAACTCCATTTCTCTGAGAATAGTTTCAGACGCCAAGGCACTACCGCCAGGGGAATTAACTCTTAGTACAATGGCTTTAATTTTTTTGTCTTTTCTAGCTTTACGAATAGTTTTAGAGGTTGTTTCTGAGCCAATATTTTCATTGTCTCCTTCTCCACTATTGATAGCGCCTTGTGCAAAAATAACAGCTATTTTATCTTTCGAGAACTTTTTCTTTTTACTGACTGGTACATTAGCGTATTCTTTGAGTGATATTTTTTCAATTTTTGCATCACTTTCAATATTTAATTTTTTTCTCAATGAATCATCAACTTGATCCTGATATTGTAAGGCATCAGCTAATTTGTAGTCAACAGCATCTAAT
The DNA here is from genome assembly GCA_913041085.1 of uncultured Flavobacteriales bacterium. Lineage (GTDB taxonomy): Bacteria > Bacteroidota > Bacteroidia > Flavobacteriales > UBA7312 > UBA8444. The sequence goes on from CAJWHN010000048.1 coordinate 5,470, forward strand.
GCAGACTGTACCAAGAAATTTTCTGCAATATTATTCAATTCTTCATCAGACAGATTTCTACCATCGGAAACCCCTAATTTTACATCTTCCCAAATTGAACTGATAAAGCGTTGAATTTGCTCTCTATTAGAATCGCTCATCTTGTCAAGCATAAATGGCTCGACTGCACTTTTGAATTTTCCTTGTCGTATAATTTGCGGCTCTACTTCCAATTTCTCCAAGGCTTCTTTGAAAAACATACCCTCGTAGCTAATTCCTTTGAATTCTAAAAAGCCTTCTGGATGAATGTAAATTTTATCAGACACAGAAGAAATATAAATTGCTTTTTGAGAATATATTTCACTGTATGATAGAATAAATTTATCTGTAGAGTCTTTAAACTCTTTTAGCTTGTCACGAATTTCCTCTAATGTTGCCATGCTGGCGTTGACCATATCTATATTCAGATAAATCCCTTTAATGTTGTCATCATGTTTAGCTTTATCAATGGATTTTAAGATATCGTCTAAGCCTAAAGAAGACGATTCGTTATTCAAAGAGCTAAAGTCAAAATCAAATTCGGATGTTCTGTCAATTATTTTTTCAGAAAGGCTTATCTCTAAGATGGTATTTTCTTTGATTTTCTCAACTTCTTCCATACTTGAAGATACACCAATACCTATTAAAATTAAAACAATGATTAAAAAAGAGATTAGTGTAACTAAAATAGATTTTAGGACACTTTTAAGAAATCGTAGCATAGCTTTTTATTTATATTTAAAGTATAGCAAAATTACATTTTTTATTCAGATTACTTCGTTTAATTTAAAGCCTTTATCTATTTTCGTTTTTATGAATACAGTGTATTTGCTTTTAGGTAGCAACTTGGGTAATTCTAAAGAGTTATTTCAAAAAGCTATTCAGATGTTGGAGTTGAGTGTTGGTGTTATCACTAGTTCATCATCTTTGTATGAATCACCACCATGGGGCTTTCAGCATGAAAATAATTTCATTAATCAAGCCTTAAAAATTTCTACTGAATTGTCCCCTCTTAAAACCCTAGGTGCTTGTCTTTCGGTAGAACAACAATTGGGAAGGATAAGAGCTAATACAGATAATTATGAAGCAAGAACTATTGATATAGATATTCTTTTGTTTAATACAGAATTAGTTAATGATACAAACTTAATTATTCCACATCTACATTTGCATAATAGACGATTTGCTTTATTGCCTTTAACAGAAATTGCACCTAATCAAATTCATCCAAAATTTGATAAAACCATTAGTCAATTGTTGTATTCTTGCAGTGACAATTCTGATGTAAGAAAATTATGAGTTATCAATTTATTACTATAGAGGGAAATATCGGTGTTGGCAAAACTACCTTTTCAAAGATGTTAGCTGAAGAACTTGGCTACCGTATTGTGTTAGAAGAGTTTGCTGACAACCCTTTTCTTCCAAAATTTTATAATAAGCCTGAACGCTACGCTTTTTCATTGGAACTTTTCTTTATGGCAGAACGTTACAGACAATTGGGTGATTTACGAGAGCAAGATTTATTTTCTAAAGGAATTGTATCGGATTATTTCTTCGTAAAATCTAAGTTGTTTGCTGAAAACAATCTTAGCGATGATGAGCTTTTATTATTCAATAGATTATCAGATATAGCGTTGAAGAATCTACCAAAGCCAGATTTAATCATATATCTGCATTCAGATGTAAAACGTTTGCAAGAGAACATCAAAAAAAGAGGGCGAAGCTATGAGCAAAACATCTCTGATGATTACCTTTCTGACATTCAAAATAAGTATTTCGATTTCTTCAAAAAACACATCGAATTTCCAGTTCTAATTGTTGATGTTAGCGAGGTTGATTTCGTAAACCAGAGTAGTGTTTTTCAGCAATTAGTAAGTTTAACAACACAGACTTACGATAAAGGTATTCACCGAATTACTTTAGCATAAAAAAACCTGACATTTATTTGTCAGGTTTTTTTTAATCCTATTAATATTTTTAATTCAATAATGCTTGAAATTCAGCCTTATCTTTAAGATTTTTAAATTCAAAATCTTTTACCGCTTCGTTTTTATAGTTTGTATTCATTTGAATAGCTTTAGATAAATAATCAATACACTTATCGTAATTTCCAGTCCTTGCATTAACGATTGCATTTAGGTAATTCCCTTCTGCTGTATTATCAGTTGTAGCAACAGGATTGCCATTCATAAACTTGGCTAATGTGGCATTAAAGCCATTACCTTTTAGCTTAGCTGTAGCTGAGCTGTAATCTCCAGTTTTGATAGCTAGAATACCTTTATTAATGTCCGAAGCATTTGATGAACTATATAATGATGTTGCTTTATCATAATCTTCTTCTAAAGCTGCGATGATACCTTTGTTTTCATTTACTTCAGGAGCATTTGCGTTGTATTTTGAGGCTTTACCCAACATATCAATTGCTTTATTCATATTCTTTTCTTTTATATAAATCCCCGCTAGATTATTATATGCTCTATAATCATTAGGAAATGACTTGCTAACGGTGTTGTAGATAGTCTTTTTGATTGAGTTATCTTCAATTAAAGAAGCAGCGAAAAGCATTTCTTTAATGTCAAGTTGTGAAGGATCTGCTATAGATAAAGATACAATGTCTTCTTCTGTTTTCTTAGGCTCATATACTCTCAAGGTAATAGTAGCTTTTCTTAGTTTGGGCAATACATCATCTTCAATAGCATCATAAATTTCAGCCATATCTCTTATAGCTTCTTCTCTTTTTTGAGGGTCTTTTTGATTTCTAACGATGTTCAATACTTTACTTTTATCCTTCATATCAGAAGAATTAACCAGTTTGTTAAATCCACCCCAATCTTCGCCTTTAGAACTTTTAATGTATAAATCATTATTGTTAGCACCTTCGACCTTTAGTTTTTTCATTAATCGTTTTGCATAGTTAAAGGTGGACTCACCTCTGTTATCCGATACTTTATAATTTATATCTAAAGTTCCTTCAGGTGAAGCATAAGAAGATATCTCTATGTTTTTAGTTTCATATCCTAGTTTAGCAAACTCTTTCAAGCGTTTAATTTCGTCTGAACTTTTTTGAGAATATCTAACATTTGATTGATTAACTGTAAAATAAATGACTGCGGTTTCTTCTAGTACAGTTACCTTTTCGTAAGTGTGATTAGAAATGGCTGGTTCTTCACTGTCTTTTACTCTAGTAGCCGTAGCCATTACACCTTCAGCAACTTTAATAGCGCCAAGGCTCTTGCTGTTGTCATTTATCGTAGCTATAGCAGTGGCGAATAAGTCATAATCAGCCATTTCCTCACTATATTTTACAGTGCTTTTGTAGGTAAATTGACCACCAGTTATATAACCAATAGTTTTACCATTGCTAGAGATTTTTTCTCCTTGAAGTTTTACAGAATCAAAAAATACTTTGGCTTCACTATCTGCAGATGGAGCAAGCATAGCTCTGAAGTCCGCTTCAGCAGTTTTTTGGAAATACTTTTCAGGAATTTTCACTTCAAGCTCAATTTCTATATTTCCACCGTGAACCTCCACTTGGGTAGGAGTAACAGTGAAGTTAAGCGTGTTAAATTTTGAAACCATTGAATCTAATCCACAAGAACTGATTAATAGTATAAGTGAAAATATAAGAGGTAATCTGAAAAAGTGTCTATTTTTCATTTTGAAATATGATTAAAGATTAAATTGTTATGTGCAAATATATGTTTATTAGGCTAATATATAAATCTGTATATTTTAATTTTGAATATCAAATTGTTAACAATGCCAACGTAACAAAATTTAAGTTATTTTAGCATAGTATTAAAAATCTTAAATCATGAAAAAATTAAGACCATTATTGTTGGTTATGTTATTATCTTCATTAGCCACTTTTTCACAAAATAAAAAGACAAATTATAATTCAATTTATTTAGGTGCAGACTTTTCATCTATTGTATTTCTTGGTGATATAAAGCAACACGATTTTTATCCCTCATCATATGTTAACTTCAATGAGTTTCGATTTTCGGGAGCTTTGAATGCCAAGAAAATGTTCAATAACGCTGATTTAGCCAAAAGAAGGGCGCAGTCGGCAATTAATTATTTAGTAGAAGCTTTCGGAATATATGCCAATCGCTTTGAGGTTGTTTCAAAAGGAGAAACCAACCCACTTGTTTTAAAACAAGGCTTTGATGCATCTTGAGAATATGAAAATTACCAGAAAGAAGCTTATTTGAATGAAGTGAATAGAAGAGTTGATTTTATAATCAAGAAATAATAATTAGCCTATTTTACGGCTTAAATCCCAGAGCACTATCCCAACACTTACGGACACATTAAAAGAGTGTTTCGTTCCGTGTTGGGGTATTTCTATAACTTTATCACTTTGTTGAATAATTTCTTCGCTAACACCACTAACCTCGTTGCCAAAAACTAAAGCTATTTTTTGAGATTTTTTTATTGAATAGTTGTTTAGGTCCGTGGCATTGTCAGCTTGTTCAATACTAATAATTTTATAACCTTTTTCAGTAAGTCCTTTTATGCAATCGATACTATTATTAGAGTATTCCCAGTCTACAGACTCCGTTGCGCCCAGAGCTGTTTTACGAATTTCGTTTTTTGGTGGTACTGGACATATGCCGCAAAGCATAATTTTTTCAATTAAAAAAGCGTCAGAAGTCCTAAAAACAGAGCCTACATTGTGTGCGCTACGTACATTATCTAGTACAATTATGATAGGTACTTTTTTTTTGTTTTTAAATTCTTCTAAATTGAGTCTATTTAGCTCCTTATTTTTTAACTTACGCA
>CAJWHN010000049.1 GCA_913041085.1 uncultured Flavobacteriales bacterium
ATATTGTTTCTCACCACCAAACAGGTGGACTTAATATCATTGACTTAGCAAATATTTACTCTTGTTCATTTATTGCAACTCAAGATTTAGGAAGATCATTAGATGATACTACCTTTGAACTTAAAGGTCGTTTTGATCAAGCAGACCTTAGAGGCTGTAACTTAATGCTAGAAGAAAATGATTATACGAAAAGCTGAAAAAAATGAACTTGATGATATTATGCAGGTCTATAAATCTTGCGTAAGCGGCATGATAGCCCTAGGGATAGACCAATGGGACGAAACCTACCCCAATCCAGGAATCATTGAACAAGATTTAGAAATTGGCGACTATTATGTAGGACTTATTGATAACGAAATTGTTGCAGGTATAAAGATTGATTCTGTCCAAGACCCTACTTATCTTACGATAGATTGGGTAGATAAAACCAATAATTTTATGGTCGTACATAGACTATGCTCAAAGACTGAAGTATGGAATCAAGGTGTCGGTAAAAAAATGATGGACTTTGCTGAAAGTTTAGCAAAAAAGAATAATTGTGTGTCAATGCGATTAGATACCTATATCAATAATCCCAAAGCTATAGCGTTTTATAAGCGTTTAGGCTACAATCAACTAGGAAATATCAAACTCAAATCTCATAAAGATATTTATTACTGTTTTGAAAAGATTTTATAAATAACTAAATTTATCCTATTGTTGTATATTCATGCAAGGTGAACTATCAATTTCTAGAAAGCTATGTAATAGGGCGTAAAGCAGGCAAATTTATTTTGGTAAAATAATTATACCACACTTATTATATAGTAATTCTTTTTTCCTTTTTGAATAAGTAAGTACTTATTTGATATCAATTCGTCTGAGGATAGTTGCTTATCAGCAGAAATTTTTGTTTTGTTAATACTGACAGCATTACTCTGAATCATTCTTCTAGCTTCTCCTTTAGAAGCAAACACTTGTGTTTTTTCAGCCAAAAAATCAAAAATATCCGTTTCTAAATCAGAGGCACTGACTTCAAATTGTGGCACGCCATCAAATACAGAAAGAAAGGTATCTTCATCTAAAGACATTAAATCTTCCGAAGTAGATTTGCCAAATAAAATATTGGAAGCTGTAATTGCCGCTTTTAAATCATCTTCTGAATGTACACGTTTAGTAATGTCTTCAGCTAAGGTCTTTTGAAGTAAACGCTGATGTGGCGCTTCTTCATGCTGTTGCTCAAGCTGCTCAATCTCTTCTTGTGTCATTAGCGTAAAAATGCGAATGTAATTTTTGACATCTTGGTCAGAGGAGTTTAACCAAAATTGGTAAAACTTATAAGGTGATGTTAGTCGTTTATCTAACCAAACATTACCTTCTTCAGTCTTTCCAAATTTTCCCCCGTCAGCCTTTTTTAATAATGGCGTAGTAACAGCAAAAGCTTCACCACCAGCTTTTCTTCTTATGAATTCAGTTCCTGTAGTGATGTTGCCCCACTGATCTGAACCGCCTAATTGAATTTTACAGTTTTTATTTTTGAATAGCCAATAAAAGTCATAGCCTTGAACCAATTGATAACTAAATTCGGTAAAGCTCATACCCGTTTCCAGACGAGACTTTACAGAGTCCTTAGCCATCATATAGTTGATAGAGATATGCTTACCTGCTTCTCTTATAAAGTCTAAAAAACTAAAGTCTTTAAACCAATCGTAATTATTGACTATTTCAGCAGAATTTTCACCACAATCGAAATCCAAAAATCGTTCCATTTGTTTCTGAACACATGTTAAATTATGCTGTAAAACTTCTTCTGAAAGCATATTCCTTTCCTTTGACTTACCTGAGGGATCACCAACCATACCCGTTGCTCCTCCCATCAATGCTATAGGCTTATGACCACAACGCTGAAGATGAACCAATATCATAATCTGAACCAATGAACCAATGTGTAAAGAGTCTGCAGTAGGGTCAAAACCAATATAAGCCGTCGTCATTTCTTTTTGTAATTGCTCCTCAGTACCTGGCATGATATCATGAATCATACCTCTCCATTTTAATTCTTCTACAAAGTTCATTATTTGTTATTTCTTTTAAGGCAAATATAAATATATGTAAAACATTGGGGCTGTTTTTTGTCTACCTTTGTTCTCAATGATATTTTTGACAGGTGGAACGGGTTTGGTTGGGGCACATATACTCCTAAAATTGACCGAAAATGGGCATAAAGTCAAGGCTTTGAAAAGAAAAGAAAGCTCATTAACTGTCATTGAAAATATCTTTTCTCATTACAATAAAGCAGATTTTTTACAATCAATAGAATGGATAGATGGCGATTTATTAGACCTATTTTCCTTAGAAGAAGGTATAAAAGATTGTCAGGCAGTCATACATTGTGCAGCTATTGTTTCATTCAACCCAAAAGATTTTGAAAAAATGATGAAACAAAATGTGGAAGGCACTGCGAATATTGTTAATCTATGCCTTGAACATAACATCGAAAAGTTAGGCTATGTCAGTTCTATTGCTACTCTAGGTAGTGTCGAAGAAAATAAAGTTAGAACAGAAGATGATTATTGGAAAGAAAGTAAGTCAAATACACAATACGCCATAAGCAAATATTTGTCTGAGCAAGAGGTTTGGCGTGGTGTAGAAGAAGGATTGAATTCAGTTATTGTCAATCCATCGGTCATATTAGGGCCTGGAGATTGGACAAAAGGAAGCTCTCAAATGTTTGAAAAAGTATGGAGTGGCTTAAAGTTTTATAGCACCGGAAGTACTGGTTATGTTGATGTGTTGGATGTGGCTGAATGCCTAATAAAACTGTTAAATAGTGCTATCGTAAACGAACGATTCATTTTAAACGCTGGACAGATGAAGTATAGGGAAGTTTTCGATACAATAGCGGAAAGCCTAAATAAACCAAAACCTCACATAAAAGTTACACCCTTTTTAAAGGAAGTCGCTTGGCGAGTAGAATGGCTTAAGTCTATCATCACCAACAAAAGCCCATTAGTCACTAAAGAAACAGCAAGTACTGCTATGAAAAACAAAAGTTTTTCAAACCAAAAAATTGTAGATGCTTTGGGTTATGAATTTATACCTATATCAGAAAGTATCAAGCGATACAGTCAATGGTTTTTAGAAGAACACACTAATTCTTAGACTTCTCTTCTAAAAGCTGTAATTCTTGCAATACCTTATCATAAATTACCAACAATTCCTCGTTGGCATCGGTGGTGTAGTAATTCCAACTCTTATCAAAATCATCTTCGGAGTATCCCAAAGAAAGGTAACAATCTGACATTAATGAATCCACATGAAATTTTGAAAAATCCCCCTGATACTGAAAAGTGTTTAACTCCGATACAATAAGTTGTCTTTGGGTTAAAATTGTAACCATATCATCAGAAGATATGACATCTGTTCTTTTAAGTTTTGATCCGTCAGAACACGATTGAATTACCACAATAAAAATTATTAACAAGAAATTTTTCATTTTTCAAAGGTAATGAAGTAATTTGATACACTAATAAGAGTATATTTGTATAATTATTAAATTAAAAAAAACACAATGAAAAATTTAGTTTATGTTTCAGCAATTGCTTTTATGGGCTTAGTAGCTTGTGGTGCTCCTGCTGACCAAAAAGAAGCTGCTACTGAAGAAGCTGTTGACACTGTGGAAGTTAGCGTTGAAACAGTAGAAATGGACTCTACAGCTGCTGAGATGGACTCTACTGCTATCGAAGAGGAAGTAACTGAGTAATCCGTTTCACACCAAAAAATTAAAGGGGTTTAGGCCCCTTTTTTTTATCTATCAAAAGTTAATCGATGACCTTTTTGAGATTCATCAAAACTTCCATTTTGATAAGCCAAATGACCATTTACCCAAGTGTGTGTTACTCTTGATTTGAATGTTTTTCCCTCGAATGGAGACCAAGCGCATTTGTATAAAATATTATCTTTATTGACTTCCCATGGGTTGTCAATGTCTACAAGCACTAAATCTGCCACATATCCCTCTCTTATGAATCCTCTGTTTTCAACTTGGAAACAAATAGCAGGGGCATGACACATTTTCTCAACAATTTTCTCTAATCTTATTTTACCTTGATGATAAAGCTCTAGCATCGCCACTAAGGCATGTTGTACAAGAGGGCCACCAGAGGGTGCATTGAAATAAGTGTTGTTTTTTTCTTCTAAAGTATGAGGGGCGTGGTCAGTAGCTATTATATCAATTCTATCATCCAACAAGGCTTCAAAAACAGCCTCTTTATCAGCTTTACTCTTTACCGCAGGATTCCATTTTATATGAGTTCCTTTGTCTGCATATTGGCTATCATCAAACCATAAATGATGGATACACACTTCAGCCGTTATCCGTTTTTCTTCTAATGGAATATCATTTCTAAATAATTCCATTTCTTTAGCAGTAGACAAGTGAAAAACATGTAATCTAGTATCGTGTTTTTTAGCTAATTCAATAGCCATTGATGAGGATTTATAACATGCTTCGTCGCTTCTTATCTTTGGGTGCATTTCGATAGGCACATCTTCACCGTAAATGGATTTATAATGAGCTGTATTCTGTTGTATCGTAGCTTCATCTTCACAGTGTACAGCAATCAACATTGTTGATTTTTCAAAAATGTTTTCTAATACGCTTTTGTCATCAACAAGCATATTACCTGTTGAAGAACCCATAAATATTTTGATTGCACCAACATTTTTTGGGTCTGTTTTTAGAACTTCTTCCAAATTGTCATTTGAAGCTCCCATAAAAAAAGAGTAGTTAGCTAATGATACTTCTTTGGCTCTTTGGTATTTCTGCTCCAAAAGCTCCTGAGTAAGAGTTTGAGGTTTGGTGTTTGGCATTTCCATAAATGAAGTAATACCTCCTGCCACTGCAGCTTTGGACTCAGTATATAACTCTCCTTTGTGAGTCAATCCAGGCTCTCTAAAGTGAACTTGGTCATCAATAATACCCGGCATTAAATACTTTCCTTCAGCATCAATACTTTCATCTGCTTGAACGTCTAATGATTGTCCAATTTGAGCAATTAAACCGTTTTGAATGAACACATCTGCAAGAAAAATTTTCCCTTCATTAATTAGAAGAGCATTGCGAATTAAAGTGCTACTCATACTTTAGGCTTTTGTTTGAATTTAGTGAATAAGCTAGAAAATTTCATTTGAATAACACCAATAAAGGCTTCAAAGAAAATTGAGGTATCCATTTTAGAATTACCTTCTTTCCTATCGGTAAATATTACGGGAACTTCAACAATATCAAAATTAGACTTCCAAGTCTTGAATTTCATTTCAATTTGAAAGGCATAACCTACGAATTTGATTTTATCGAGGTTTATGGTTTCCAAAACGTGGCGTCTGTAACAAATAAAACCTGCTGTTGAATCATTTACAGGAAGACCAGTAATGAACTTGACATATTTAGAGGCAAAAAATGACATTAACAATCGGCTCATAGGCCAATTCACGATATTGACTCCATTAGTATAACGTGAGCCAATAGCTAAGTCGTTACCATAATTTTTACAAGCGGAATATAATCGTAACAAATCGTCTGGGTCATGCGAAAAGTCGGCGTCCATTTCAAAAACAAAATCATAATCTCTATTCAACACCCATTTAAAGCCGTGAATGTATGCTGTCCCAAGTCCTAATTTACCTTGGCGCTCTTCAATAAAGAGTCCTTCAAACTCTTGTTGAAGGCCTTTAATAATATCTCCTGTACCATCAGGTGAACCATCATCAACAATCAAAACATCGAAAGAATGACTAAGCGAAAAAACTTTTCGAATTATTCGTTCAATGTTTTCTTTCTCATTGTACGTGGGTATTATGACTAAACTATCAGACATTGAGTGATTTCTATTTTGTAAATATATACAATTTGTAAGTTAAAATTTATTCAATGATAACGTTAAATTAAAGTTCGCAATATGAAAAAAATAATAATTTTATGAATCATTTGAATTTCATTTTAAAAGAATAGAAATTTAAACTAAATTTGAAGCACTTAACAAAATACCCACATTTATGAAATCAATTTTATCTTTTATTTTAACATTATCTTCTTTTAGTCTTATAGCACAAGATTGCTCTGAACTTTTCTTTTCAGAATATGTAGAAGGTAGTTCAAACAACAAAGCTGTTGAAATTTACAACCCAACTGATGCTCCAATAGATTTGAGCAGTTACAGTATTGAGCGTTATTCCAACGGTTCTGATGCATTTACTGACGAAATGAATTTATCTGGTACTATAAACGCCGGAGAAACTTGGATAGTTACAAACTCTGACACCAATTCAACTAATGAATTTGGTTATATTATGGTTGAACTATATAATATGGCCGATCAATGGGCACCTGTTTACCCATCTCCATTGTACATGAATGGCAACGATGCTATGACACTTTCAAAAAACGGATCTATAATTGATATAATTGGAAAAATTGGCGAGGATCCAGGAGATGCGTGGACTGATGATGCTACTGCTGGATTTACTGATGCCAATGGTGGCGCATGGTGGACTAAAAACCATACGCTTATAAGAAAAGCAAGTGTTAAATCAGGTGTTACAACAAGCCCAATTCTTTTCAACCCAGCTGCTGAATGGGATTCATTATCCATTAACACATGGACAAACCTTGGCACTCATGAATGCGATTGTTCTTCTGGAGGACCTTCTTCAATTGATGATAAATCAACTTCTTTTGTTCTCTATCCTAATCCAGCAACAAACAATCAAACTATTAATGTAAGTGCTAATAAAGCCATTAAATCTTTTGAATTGATTAACGTTATTGGACAAAAAGTTAATTTAAATTATACTCATTCAAATTCACAAGCTTATATCCACACTCACAACATAAATAGTGGTATTTATAGTTTGACTATAATATTTGAAGACAATAGCATCAAGAATAGCTCAATTGTCGTAAACTAAAACTTCTAATTTAAAGTGCTGATAGAATTCTATCAGCACTTTTTTTTATTTAATTATTTAATGAAACTTCACCTTATCTTATTGTTCTTTTTAGCATCAACAGTGAGTACTACTGTAGCACAAACCCGTGTGAGTGGTACCATAACTGATAATATTACCAACGACCCTTTGTTTGGAGCAACAATAGCCTACGATGGAAAAGGAATTATTAGTGATTTTGATGGGAATTTTGCCTTTGTGACTAGTGAAGAATCTATTGAGGTGACATTTTCTTATGTAGGCTACGAAAAAGTAATAAAAAAATTAAACCTTAACGGTAAGCCCATTAAGTTAGAAATCAAATTGAATACTATCCTTTTAAATGAAGTACAAGTTGTTGCAGATGTGGCTATTGATAGGAAAACACCTGTAGCCTTTTCCACAATTCCACTAAAAAAGATTAACGAAGAATTAGCTTCACAAGACATTCCTATGGTGCTAAACTCTACGCCTGGCGTTTATGCCACTCAACAAGGTGGTGGCGATGGTGACGCACGAATAACAATTAGAGGGTTTAATCAACGTAATGTTGCTGTAATGATTGATGGTATTCCCGTTAACGATATGGAAAACGGCTGGGTGTATTGGTCCAATTGGTTTGGTTTAGATGCTGTAACCAGTAATATACAAGTACAGCGAGGTCTTGGAGCATCTAAAATAGCTATTCCATCAGTTGGAGGTACTATGAACTTACTCACCAAAGGTATTGATAGCAGAAAAGGTGGAAGTTTCAAACAAGAAGTAGATTCTTATGGAAAATTAAGAACTTCTATAGGCTACAATTCAGGCAAATTGAAAAACGGCTGGGGGTTTACCTTTGCAGGTTCGTATAAAAGAGGTCGTGGTTTCGTGGAAGAAACATTTAGCGAAGGCTTTTTCTATTATGCAAAAGTACAAAAGAGCTTAGGAAAGCATACACTCAGCTTGTCAGCACTTGGTGCGCCTCAACAACACGGACAACGCTCCTACAAAAGTGATATCGCAACCTATTCTAGCGAATATGCCAATGATTTAGGCATCAACGATACCTTGTTTGGAGAATACTCAGATAAAGGCATTAACTATAATAAGCATTGGGGGAACTTAAACCGATGGGAGCTTAACTCTAATGGTGATACTATCTCTAATTTAGGACCCCTTAACTCTAAGAAAAATTATTACCACAAACCTCAATTTTCTCTACGTGATTTCTGGGCAGTTAGCGACAAACTATACATTTCAAATATTGCTTATGTATCAATAGGTCAAGGAGGAGGTACTAATCTGAGCGGCAACACCAATAATCTAGACTCATCGGGGCAATACAATTTTCAAGATGCTTATGATTTCAACAGAAATAATATAAATCCACTTTACAATTCAACAGAAAAAGCCTCAGACACCTATCTATATAGTTCTAGAAATAATCATTATTGGTATGGTGCTTTATCTACTGCAAATTATCAGCTTAATAAGTTGTTCACTTTGTCAGGGGGTATCGATTTACGTTATTACAAAGGTGAGCATTACAGAGAAGTATATGACTTATTAGGTGGTGACTATGCTGTTGACGAAGGCAATAATTTACTTCAAGAAAGTCAAATTAAAAGAGTTGGAGATAGAGTTAGCTATCACAATGATGGTGTTGTTAAATGGTCAGGATTATTTTCTCAGCTAGAATATAGCGATGATAAGTTAAGTGCATTTCTAAACATTTCAGGTTCAAATTCGGCATACAAAAGAATTGACTATTTCAAAAAGAAAGACCTAGTATTAGATGACACTACCTATGTAGAAGCCTTAGGAACTTCTGTCTTTACTGAAATAGTATATGACGAAAATGACAACATTGTTGGTGCTGTAAAAACAATGCAAGAAGATACTATTGTTCACAATGGTGTAGCATATACTATGAATTCGCCTGAGGCAAGACAGCAAGAAACGTCATGGAAATGGATAAGGGGCAAAACAATTAAGCTGGGAGCGAATTATAACATAGACTTTAATAACAATGTCTTTTTCAATATTGGTTACATTTCCAAAGCACCTCGTTTTAATAATATTTACGATTACTCCAACAACTTGTATCGTGATATAGAAAACGAAATTGTAAAAGCTGTAGAAGGAGGATATTCTTTCCGTTCTCGTTCTTTTTCTGCCAATGTCAATGGTTATTTTACACAATGGGAAAATAAACCGTCCAATGGTGGTGTTACTATTATGCTTGATGATGAGCCTATTAGAGCTAACATCAATGGTATGGATGCTTTACACAAAGGTATTGAAATGGATTTTGCTTATAAACTTAACGACAAAGTTACACTAGAAGGGCTAATGTCCTTAGGTGATTGGACATGGCAATCTAAAGATAGTGTTCGTTTTTATGATGATAATAACAATGCTATTATTGATGATTTTGGAAATGAAGTAGTCGAATCATTTGATGCTGTAGGAGTGCATGTAGGTGATGCTGCACAAACACAGTTTGGAATGAGCTTACGTTATGAACCACTAGATCACATCTACTTAAAAGTTAGAGGAACATACTTTGATGATTACTACTCTGACTTCGACCCTCTTTCTTTAGATGGTGAAAATGCAGGGCGAGAATCATGGAAAATACCAGCTTATTCTTTAGTAGATTTTCATGCTGGTTACACCCTAAAATTGAATAAAAAAAGCAAAATCAACTTTCGTTTAAGTGTTCTTAACGCCCTTAACGAAGTGTATATTTCAGATGCTCAAAACAACGACTCATACAATGCAGAATACGCTGAATTTGATGCCAAGTCTGCTGGAGTATTCTTTGGAATGGGTAGAAGAATTAATTTATCAGCAAAATTGACTTTCTAACATAAACATTATGAAAAAAATATTCTTATTAATTGGATGTATTGGGTTACAACTTAACCTATACTCTCAAGATATAGCAACTGCTCGAACTCAAGGTGAGGGGGCAACCGTCACTATAAGTGGTATTGTAACCAATGGCAATGAATTGGGTAGCCCTATCCGATACATAGAAGATGCTACTGCAGCTTTAGCTATTTATGACCCTGAAGTAATGGGAAGCGTCAATAGAGGTGATAGCATTACAGTTACGGGTGTACTTGTAGATTATAACGGATTACTTGAAGTTCAACCCGTTAATGACTTAACAAATCATGGAAGTGGATATAGCATTACCCCTCAACTCATAACCCCAAATCAAATAGGTGAGGATACAGAATCAGAACTTGTTAGTATCGAAAATGTTTTGTTTGAAAATGCAGGACAAGTTTTCAGCG
>CAJWHN010000050.1 GCA_913041085.1 uncultured Flavobacteriales bacterium
AGGTAGTTAATGATATGTTTTATAATCTTATTCACAATGTAAAATTACAAAATTTATTTTACAAAAGATTTTATAGTGTTTTCTATAATGCTTATGCATTCCAAAAGCTGTTCTTTTGTGATAACCAATGGAGGGGCAAAACGAATGATATTCCCGTGTGTAGGCTTGGCTAAAAGTCCGTTATCTCTCAACGATATACACATATCCCAAGCTGTTGAACTATCTTCTGTATCGTTAATAACAATAGCGTTTAAAAGACCTTTTCCTCTAACTTTAGAAACGATATTCAAATGACCTAAACGTTGCTCTAATTCATCTCTGAAAATTTGCCCTAAATCCTCTGCTTTTTCAGCTAATTTTTCATCTATAACAACTTCAAGGGCTGCTTGAGCTACTTTACATGCCAATGGATTTCCACCAAATGTAGAACCGTGTTCGCCAGGCCTAATACACAACATAACATCATCGTCAGCTAAAACAGCAGAAACAGGTAATACACCTCCTGACAAGGCTTTTCCAAGAATTAAAATATCAGGTCTGGCATCTTCATAGTCACAAGCTAACATTTTACCTGTTCTAGCAATACCTGTTTGCACTTCATCAGCTATAAACAAAACATTATACTTTGTACATAAAGCACGAACACCTGCTAAATAGCCTTCATCAGGGACAACAACACCTGCTTCACCTTGAATAGGTTCTACCATAAAAGCACAAACGTTAGGGTCTTTTAATTCCGTTTCTAAAGCATCTAAGTTGTTGTATGGTATCAAATCGTAACCTGGCATAAATGGTCCAAAACCTTTGTATGATGTAGGGTCATCAGAACTAGAAATAGCGGCTAATGTTCTCCCCCAAAAATTGCCTTTTGCAAAAATAATACGTGCTTTATTTTCAGTAATTCCTTTTTTCATGTAACCCCACTTACGCGCTAATTTATTAGCTGTTTCTCCACCTTCAACTCCGGTGTTCATAGGTAGAACCTTATCGTAGCCGAACAAATCGGTAATGAATTTTTCATACTGTCCAAGAATATCATTGTGGAATGCTCTAGAAGTAAGCGTCAAAGTGGAGGCTTGATCCGTAAGAGCTTTTATAATTTTAGGGTGGCAATGGCCTTGATTAACAGCCGAATAGGCAGATAGAAAATCAAAATATTGCATGCCTTCGACATCCCAAATATGAACACCTTCTCCTTTTGATAAAACAACAGGTAAAGGGTGATAGTTGTGAGCACCGTATTTTTCTTCTATTTCAATAAGTTCCTGTGATGAGTACATATCGTATAATTTTGAAAGGCAAAGTTAGAAAAATCAATGATTTTTAAATCAAAATGCAGTGCTTAAAATTCTATATTTGCGACATGGGAAGAAAGCGTAAAAAGATACTTTTAGAAAATGTTCATATTTCTGATGCAGGAGCTAAAGGAAAAGCAATTACTCGTCTAGAAAATGGATTAGTTCTTTTTGTTGAAGGAGCGGTTCCTGGTGATGTATGTGATGTGTTAGTTCACAAAAAAAGACGTTCTTTTTTGGAAGGTAAGCCTATTAAATTTCATTCTTTTTCTGAAAGAAGACGAGAAGCTAAATGCGAACATTTTGGTCTGTGCGGTGGTTGTAAATGGCAATTCATGGGTTATGAGCATCAACTCGAATTCAAACAAAAAGAGGTGGTGGATTCCTTGAGTAGAATTGGTGGTATAGACTTACCTGAAGTCAATCCTATAATTGGCTGTGAGAACGAGTTCCGCTATCGAAACAAAATGGACTTTGCCTTTACAAATAGACGTTGGATAACAGAAGAAGAAAGTGCGGAAGGCAAAGAAATAATAAACCGAAATGGTGCTGGTTTTAGAGTATCTGGATTTTGGGACAAAGTCATTAACCTCAATGAATGTCATCTTCAAGCAGAACCTTCCAACGCCATACGCAAAGCAGCTCGAGACTATGCTATTGAAAATGAACTCGATTTTTTTGATATCGCTGACAAAGAAGGTTTTTTAAGGGCTCTTACTATTCGAATGAGTAGCACAGGCGAAATTATGGTACTTTTTCAATTCTTTTATGAAGATGAATCGAAAAGGTTAGGTTTACTTAACTACATTAAAGAACAATTCCCTGAAATCACATCTTTATTATATACCATTAACGATAAAGGCAATGAAACTATATTCGATTTAGATATAATCACTTTTAGTGGCGCTGACTGCATATACGAAGAAATGGAAGGTTTAAAATTCAAAATTGGACCCAAGTCATTTTATCAAACCAATTCCAAACAAGCCTACGAACTATATAAAGTAACTCGAGAACTTGCCCAAATAGAGAAAAATGATATTGTATACGATTTATACACCGGAACAGGCACTATTGCTCAATTTGTTGGTAAAAATGCTCTTAAGGTAATTGGTGTAGAGTCCGTACCTGAAGCTATTAAAGCAGCTAAAGAAAATGCTAAAAATAATGGTATAGACAATTGTAAATTTTATGTGGGTGATATGAAAGAAATATTCACCGAAGATTTTATTCGCAAGAACGGTCAGCCAGATGTGATAATTACCGACCCACCTAGAGATGGTATGCATAAAAAAGTAGTCGGTCAGCTTTTAGATGTAAACCCTAAACGTATTATTTATGTAAGTTGTAATCCAGCGACACAAGCTAGAGATTTAGCATTAATGAACGAACACTACAAAGTGACTAAAGTTCAGCCTGTTGATATGTTCCCTCAAACTTTCCACGTTGAAAATGTAGTACTGCTTGAAAAAAGGTAATATGCTAGATAAAGAATTTTGGAATAATCGCTACAAAACAGCACAAACTGGATGGGATATTGGCTATCCTTCTACCCCTCTAAAGACATTCATTGATACTTTAGAAGATAAAGATAAAAACATCCTTATACCTGGCTGTGGAAGAGCTTATGAGGCCGAATACTTACATCAAAAAGGTTTTAGAAAGGTAACTATCGTTGACTTCTCCCCTTTAGCTTTAGGAGAGTTTTCAAAGCGAGTCCCTGACTTTCCAAAAGGTCAATTAATTGAAGGTAACTTCTTTGAACATCAAGGACAATATGACCTCATTTTAGAACAAACCTTTTTGTGTGCTTTAGATCCTATTTTAAGAAAGGATTATGTGAAGCATACTTCAGATTTACTGAATAAAAATGGAAAAATTGTGGGCTTGTTATTTGCTGAAGAATTTGGAAACGATCACCCACCATTTGGAGGAACCAAAAAAGAATATCAAAAACTCTTTTCTTCTCATTACGACATAGAATACATGCAAATCGCTGACAATTCCATAGAAGCTAGAAAAGGTATAGAGTTATTTATTTCTTTAAAAAAACAAGATTGCTTAAATTAGCCCTATGAAAATGAATTTATCAACAACTTTAGTACTTAACGCACAACAGATGGAGCAAAAGCTATGTCGTATGGCGTGGGAAGTATTAGAAAAAAATCATCAAGAGTCCCATATTGTTATTGCAGGTATAAGTCCTAAAGGCAGTATTTTGGCTCAGCGTTTGAGCAAATATTTAAGCGATATTTCTTCCATTATGGTTGAAGTCATAGAGGTCAAACTAGATAAAGTCAATCCCCTATCGTCACCTGTTCAAGTCAGCGCACATAGCGAATTGAATGATAAAGTGGTCGTATTGGTCGATGATGTACTCAAGTCAGGCAAAACATTGATGTATGGTGCCCAATACTTCCTAAATCAACCTATCAAAAAATTAATGACAGCTATACTCATTGATAGAAATTATAAAACCTACCCCATAAAAGCTGATGTGGTTGGCTTATCACTAGCGACAACATTACAAGAACACGTTTCTGTAGATTTAGGCAAAAAAGAAGCGGTATATTTAAACTAAATCGTCTTTATCATCTCGGTGTGAGGAATGTCATCTTCTAAGTATTCTTTTCCCGTTGATTCAAAGCCAAATTTTTGATAAAATGGTAATAAATGTGATTGAGCAGAAATACGATTTTTAGATGTCCCATAAAGTGTAATAGATTGCTTTATACCTTCTTTCATTAGTGCTACACCTAAGCCTGTTCCTCTATGACTCTGAGCAGTAACTATACGTCCAAAAGACATTTCCTCATAACTTATCCCTGGTTTAACTAAACGTAAATAAGCTACTATAACACCCTTAACATAGCCCATTAAATGATGAGAATCTTTATCCTTTTCATCAGCATCTTGATAGGGGCAATCTTGTTCAACTACGAACACTTGCTGACGTAAAATCATCATTTCGTGTAATTCTGTTTTTGTCAAATCCTCAAACGACTTAAATTTCCACTCAATATCCATAGTGTAAATTTAGAAAAAATTAAATCTTCAAACTAAGCCCAAACAAAAAACGCCTACTTTGTAAAGGACCATAAGCGTATGAGGTATCAAAATCATCACCAAATGGATTTTGCCAATCCACTAAAAGTGATTCTTGTGTGTAATTGAATACATTTTTTACTCCCATAAAAGCAGTTAAGTTTTCGCTAAAAATCTTTTTGATTTGCAAATGGTGTTGAGAAAACCATGGGGATTCTTCTGCCCTTTCAAATGGATTAGGGAAAGTAGGTAAAGACATAGGGCCTGTAACTTTAGCTGTCCAATCTATAGAAGTATTTATTTTATCCCAATTGTAAGACAAAGAGAAGACGCCTGTAAAAGAAGGTGCAAACAATTCGTCTTCTCTTATGTTGTTATAAATTTAGACAAATCTAAAAATTAAATTAGATATATAAAAAATTATTATATTTGCATTATGATTACGTTAGCAGAAGAAAATTACTTGAAAGCGATACTCAAGCTTTCCAAAAATTCCGAAGATTCAGTATCTACTAATGCTATTGCTGAGGAACTAGACACCAAAGCATCATCTGTTACAGATATGATTAAAAAGATAACCGATAAACAATTGGTTGATTATGTACCCTATCGTGGAGTAAGTCTGAGTAAATCTGGTCTTAAGAAAGCTATAGAAATCGTTAGAAAACATCGTCTTTGGGAAGTGTTTTTAGTCACTAAACTTCAGTTCAAATGGGATGAGGTTCACGATATTGCTGAGCAATTAGAACATATTAAATCACAAAAATTGGTAGATGCTTTAGATGCTTACTTAGGCTATCCACAACACGACCCTCATGGAGAACCTATTCCCAATAAAGATGGGCAATTTCCTAAATCATTTTCAAAACGACTTAGCGAATTAGAAAAAGGAAGTAGTGGACAAGTTGTAGGTGTTTCTCAGGACAATCAATCCTTTTTACAATACCTCAATTCGTTAAACATTACACTTGGAGCATCTATCAGCGTTATTCAAAAAATAGACTTTGACGATTCATTAGAAATAACTATAAATAACAAATCAGCACACATTAGTAATGATGTGGCAAGAAACTTATTAATCAAACAAAAATGACAGATTTATACACTTGGTTTATCGAACAACACCCTGTATTACAAGCTTTATTAGCAGGACTATTTACTTGGGGCTTGACTGCATCTGGTGCAGCATTGGTGGTATTTTTCAACAAAACAAATCGTAAACTTTTAGATACATCTTTAGGCTTTACTGGTGGTGTTATGATAGCAGCCAGTTTTTGGTCCCTCCTTTCTCCTGCTATCAGCTATGTTGAAATGCAAAATGAAATGGGCACGTCTAACTTACCATCATGGTTTCCACCTGCTATTGGATTTTTCTTGGGTGCTTTATTTCTATTTGGTTTAGACAAAATTATACCTCACCTACATTTATTCAAAAAAGTTGAAGAAGCCGAAGGCTATCCTACCAAGTGGAAAAAAACCATTTTGCTAGTATTAGCAATTGCCCTTCATAATATTCCTGAAGGTTTAGCAGTAGGTGTCGCTTTTGGAGCTATATCACATGGAATTCCAGGTTTTGAAATAGGAGCAGCTATTGCCTTGGCTATTGGCATTGGCATACAGAATTTTCCTGAGGGCTTTGCTGTATCTATGCCACTTAGGAGACAAGGAGTAAGTAAATGGAAAAGCTGGAAATGGGGACAATTATCAGCTATTGTAGAACCTATTTTTGCAATGATTGGTGCTGCTACTGTAATTTATGCATTGCCAATACTTCCCTATGCCCTAGCCTTTGCTGCAGGAGCAATGATATTCATTGTAGTAGAAGAAGTAATCCCTGAAAGTCAAAGTGGTGGACATACCGACTTAGCTACAATGGGGCTTATTGCTGGATTTATTGTTATGATGATACTTGACGTAGCACTAGGATAAAATCCTTAACTTCGCAGCCTGATGAAAGCGGTAAATATCCAAAATAAACGGGCGAGATTTGAGTACAACTTACTCGATAAGTATGTGGCTGGTTTGCAACTTAGTGGTACAGAAATTAAATCTATACGCAATGGCAAAGCAAACTTGAGCGATTCCTTTTGTTCGTTTAAAGGAAATGAGCTTTTTATCGTAGGTATGCATATTGATGAATACGAATTTGGCAATTATGCAAACCATCAACCTAAACGTGACCGAAAACTCCTTTTAAATAGACAAGAGTTAGATAAAATTAAGAAAAAATTAAAAGACATAGGACTGACTATTGTACCATTACGTCTATTCATTAACGATAAAGGTTGGGCTAAAATAGAAATTGCTGTTGCCAAGGGTAAGAAACTTCACGATAAAAGAAACACGATTAAAGACAGAGATATCCAAAGAGATATAGATAGAGCTAGTAAATAATACAAAAGAAAAGCCCCACCTTTCTGTAGGGCTTTCCTCTAACTAAAAGAAAATAACAAGTATGTATTACTTATCTTCTTTTACTTCTTCAAAATCTACATCAGTAACATCATCGGCTCCACCACCCTCAGCATTGGGCTGAGCGGCACCTTCAGCACCTTGTTGCTCTTGTGTAGCTTTGTACATTTCTTCAGAAGCGGCAGTCCAAGCTGTATTGATAGTTTCCATTGCAGAATCTATAGCAGCAAGGTCTTTACTCTCGTGCGCCTTCTTCAAACCTTCTAAAGCATCTTCAATAGGTTTTTTCTTATCATCAGACAATTTATCACCATAATCTTTTAACTGCTTTTCAGTTTGGAAAATCATAGCATCGGCAGCATTTACTTTTTCTACTTCTTCTTTAGCTTTTTTATCTGCATCGGCATTCGCTTCTGCTTCTTTTTTCATTCTTTCGATTTCTTCATCTGAAAGACCCGAAGAAGCTTCAATTTTAATGTTTTGCTCTTTGCCTGTTGCTTTGTCTTTAGCAGAAACATTCAATATACCATTAGCATCAATATCGAAGGTTACTTCAATTTGAGGCACTCCTCTAGGTGCTGGTGGTATGTCTGACAATTGGAATCTTCCAATAGTCTTATTGTCTGCTGACATCGGTCTTTCACCTTGTAGAACGTGAATATCAACAGCAGGCTGATTATCAGCAGCTGTAGAAAAGACTTCTGACTTATTGGTAGGAATAGTAGTATTCGATTCTATAAGCTTAGTCATTACTCCTCCCATAGTTTCTATACCTAAAGATAGTGGCGTAACATCTAATAAAAGAACGTCTTTTACATCGCCTGTAAGCACACCACCTTGAATGGCAGCACCAATAGCGACTACTTCATCAGGGTTTACACCTTTTGAAGGTTCCTTTCCAAAAAATTCTTTTACAATATTCTGAATAGCTGGTATTCGAGTAGAACCACCCACTAATATAACTTCGTCAATTTCACTCGCAGAAATTCCAGCGTCTTTGATAGCTTGTTTACAAGGCGTTATAGTGGCTTGAATAAGTTTATCGGCAAGTTTTTCAAATTGAGCCTTAGTTAAAGTTCTCACTAAGTGCTTAGGTCCTGATGCTGTTGCCGTAATGTAAGGCAAGTTAATTTCAGTCTGGGCACTGGAAGACAATTCTACTTTAGCTTTTTCCGCAGCCTCTTTAAGACGTTGTAAAGCCATTGGGTCTTGACGTAAGTCAATATTTTCTTCTGACTTGAACTCTTCAGCCATCCAGTCTATTAATACTTGGTCAAAGTCATCCCCACCTAAGTGAGTATCACCGTTAGTAGATTTAACTTCAAAAACACCATCTCCTAATTCAAGGATAGATATATCAAATGTACCTCCACCTAAATCGAATACAGCAATAGTTTTATCTTGGTCGGCTTTGTCTAAGCCATAAGCCAGGGCTGCAGCAGTAGGTTCGTTGATAATTCTACTTACTTTCAAACCAGCAATTTCACCAGCTTCTTTGGTAGCTTGGCGTTGTGCATCGTTAAAATAGGCTGGTACTGTTACTACTGCTTCTTTAACTTCTTGACCCAAGTAATCTTCAGCCGTTTTCTTCATTTTTTGAAGAATCATTGCCGAAATTTCTTGAGGCGTATATTTTCTATCGTCAATAAGTACTCTTGGCGTATCGTTATCACCTTTAACCACTTTATAAGGCACACGCTCAGTTTCTTTTTGAAGCTTAGAGAACGATTCTCCCATAAAACGCTTAATTGAAGCTATGGTTTTTTCTGGGTTAGTAATAGCTTGTCTTTTGGCAGGATCACCTACTTTTCGTTCTCCTCCCTCAACAAAAGCTACAATTGAAGGTGTTGTTCTTTTACCTTCACTGTTAGGAATTACAACTGGCTCGTTACCTTCCATTACAGAAACGCAAGAGTTGGTAGTTCCTAAATCAATTCCAATAATTTTGCTCATGGTATATAATTTTAATATGTTGCATTGTTTGCCTTAGTAATAAGCAAAGGCTGTGCCAAAAGAAAATTATTTAAAGAAATGACATAAATTCAGAAAAATGGGACAATATGACAGATTTTATGGCTCTATAAAATTAAGCTCGTCTGTTACATCTCCATTAGCTAACTCAATAAGGGAAGGGATATCAAGAAATTTACCTAAGGATTCGGCATTTAATCTTGAAGAAAAGATTCCTCTACCATTTTCAATGTTAGTATAAGTTGGCGGATCTTGGAATATTACCGATGGTAAATTGTTAATTTCAATGTATTGAGCAATGGCCTCTCCACCTATTAAGAAATAAAAATCAATTCCTCCTTGCCAATAATCGTATTCTGGAAAACCATCTTCTAAACTTTTAGCGTTTATTCTCAAAATATTGATGTTTTCTTCAATACTATTTTTAACAAAATAAAAGAAATTTTCTCCAGTAATAGCTAACTCCATATTCTGATTGCCACTAATAGACTGAGAATACATTTGAGGAAAACTTAAATCTTTATATTTACGAACTACTTCGTCAGTTGTTACATTTTTTTCATAGTAATAAAAACGCATAAAGGGCTTATAAATCTTACCAAAAGTTGAAGATGTCCATCTCAATCTATGTATTCTATACTCATTATTTTTAAAGAATGTTATTTCATCTGTAAAGCCTGGATTTATATCAAGAGGTCCAATGAGGTTTGTTGAGGAACGAGCTATATAGTCTGATACTACATTATGTACGTATAAATGATAGGTTAAAGACTGATTGAGTGGTTCTGCCGAGATATACTCTACAGAATATTCGGTAGAAAATATGGTGTCAAAACCTGTATTGAATCTATTATTAGTAAGCTGATATTCAAGTTCTATTTCTTGTAGAGTATCACCATTGTTATCCAAACCGTAAAGAAAAACCTCTAAATCATCTTTTGCATAATAAAATGAATCCGCTTCCTGAGCCATTGTGTAAGCACTTTCTTGTCCTAAGAAAGCTTTGTAAATAATCACACGTTGAGTATCGACAGTCTGATCTAGTAATCCATAAATTACAGCCGTTTCTTTCCAAG
>CAJWHN010000051.1 GCA_913041085.1 uncultured Flavobacteriales bacterium
CGAATACCATTTCCATAGTTTTTCCTGCCAAATATGTAAAAGTAGAAGAGTCGGCAATAGAAGGATTAACTCCTCCATATTCACCAAAGTATTGAATGTCTTGAATAATGTCTGCTGGTTTGTGCTTTTTCATGTGATGTGTGTTGTGTTAGTTACTTTTTTTCCACCATGGTTTGTTCTCTCGGCTTTGATCCTCAGCATAATAACCATAACCATAGGTATTTCCATATCCATACCCGTACCCATAAGATGATTTGTCGTTGGAAATATCATTTATTATGAGGTTCATATTGACCACATTATTCTTAATAACTGTTTCGTTAAAGTTATGAAGCATATCTTTTGTAGTAAAATTTTGTCTTACTACATAAATGTTTACATCAGAATGCTTCATTAAAATAAGTCCATCAGTTACTAATCCAATAGGAGGGGTGTCAATGATAATATGTTGGTATGTTTTCTTTAGCTCTTTAATAAAGTCTTTCATTTTCTCTAAACTTAATAATTCAGACGGATTAGGGGGTATTGGTCCAGATAGAATGATGTCTAAGTTTTCAAATTCTGTTTTTTGAATAACTTCATCTTTGGTGTTTTGATTACTTAGATAAGAGCTTAACCCTTTGTCATTGGAAAGGTTAAAGTCATTAAAAATCTTAGGCTTTCGCATATCAGCACCTATTAGAATCGTTTTTCCACGAGTAATACTAAAAATTGAAGCCAAATTCATAGCAACAAAAGTTTTTCCTTCACCACCAACGCTTGAAGTAATGCAAATGACTTTCTCTTTTTTGTCAGACGCCAAATACTGTATATTAGTTCTAATAGATCTAAATGACTCTGCGATACCTGATTTTGGACTATTGATATTAACTAAGTTATAACCACTATCGTTATGCATAATTTTACCAATTAGTGGTATGGAGGTTATTTGGTCTATATCTTTTTTATCTATGATTTTGTTGTTAAATAAGAAGTATAAACTAATGCTTATAGTTGGTAGAAAAATACCAAGTAAAATAGAAAAAAAATAGATGAATGTTGTGTTAGGTTTAATTGGCAAGTTAGATTCTAATCGTGGCATATCAATGACTTTATGGTCAGATATGTTACTTGCTTTTGTTATAGATGCCTCAGCTCTTTTCTCTAGTAGGTAGTTGTATATATTTTCGTTGAGGTTAAATTTTCTTTGAATATTTAAAAGTATTCTTTCATTTTGTGGAAGATTACCAATTAAACTTTCAATTTCAACAATTCTAGAGTTTATATCTTTAAGAGTAAGGTCTGAACTACTGATGATATTTTCAATATTCTCAATTAATTTTTCCTTAGTACTTTTGATTTGTTTCTTTGTTGATATAACAAGCGGATGCTCTTGTTTTGAATTTACACTCACTAAATCAAGTTGAGAGTATAATTTAGTTAATTCAATAATATGGCTGTTTAGTAACTGATCATCAATTCCCATAGTAGAAGGGGCAACAATATTATCAACATTGTTATTTTCAATCAAGTACTCTTCTAGTGAGATATAATACTTGTTGTTTAACTCCAAAATAGCTTTTTCTTGTTCTAGCTTTTCTACTTGATAAAAAGCACCGTATTCTTTTTGCGACAGTTCAATTTTCGGATTTCTTTCTTTAAAAGTTTCTAAGCTGCTTTCAACATTGGATAGAGAGTCTGAAATAGAAGTTAGTTGTTCATTTATAAACTGTATAGTATTAGATGTAATTTGATTTTTCTCATCTAAATCTGTAGCTAAATATAGTTCAGTAAATTTATTTAGGAAGTCATTTATTTTTATAGGATTTGACCCTTCTAAAGAGATTTTTAAGATAGAGGCATCTTTTTCTATTTCTAAAACTTCTAAGCTTTTAAGGTAGTTTTTCGTTAAGTTATTGTAGCTTGCAACTACAAAGAAATAATTTACCCATCCTTCTTCTTTAAAAAGCGAAAAGTCATTTTTAGAAATGGTAAAACTGAAGAAATCAGTGTTTATTTTTTCATCAAACTTGTGTGAACCTTCGTAATTTAAATCATACTCTTTATTAGAAATAAATGTCTCTGTGCTTACATCAAATAGTTTAACATTATTGAAATTTGCGGTTAAGATGAACTCATCTTCAGATACTAGCTTAATAAAGAACTTTTGATTTATTGATTGAGGTTGATATTCATCAATGCTAACAATAAATGGTGTTTTTTTATAAATATCATCCGATTTAAAACTTCCAGAGTGATAGTAGGAGGTTCTGAAATTGAGTTTTTCTAATGTCTTTTTGGTCAATGAAAAAGATTCTAAAATACCTATTTCATTTTTGATGTTCTTTTGTCCCCCGAATAAATCTAAACCTTCAAAAACATCATCAGAGCCAAGACTGGCGTTACTTTCTTCTTTAATAAGTAGTGTGGTTGAAGATTTATAGATTTTTGTTGAATACCTATTGTATAAAAATCCAATAAGAAGAAACACCACAATGGAAAGGAGAATTTGTTTCCAGAAAATTAGGTACCTGTCTATGAAAATTTTCAGGTCTATTTTTTCTTCATTGTTTGCTTGCGAATGATTCATGAACAACTTTAGTTAGAGTTTAAAATACCAAAAACAATATTTGCAACAAGAGCAATACTAGAGATAGCAGAAATATATATTTGAGCATTTGAGCTTCTCATACGAACATTTCTCATTGGTTCGACATAAATGACATCATCAGATTTTAACACAAAATTTTGTGAATATAGCGTCTCTATTTTGGTTAAATCTACATAGATAATATTGTTGTCTCTTATGAGTTTGATTTTTTTTCTATTAGCATAATCTGATAAATCCCCAGAAAGTCCCAAAGCCTCTAATATAGTGATGTTATCTTTGTAAACTGTATAAGTTCCAGCACGATTGACTTCTCCAAGTATGGTAATTTCAAAATTGATGTGCTTTACTATTACCGTTGAGTTAACTAAAAAATCATCAGCTCTTGTTTGAATTTTTTCTTTTGCTTCTTCAACAGTTAAGTTTTTGAGATAAATTTTTCCAAGAATCGGAATTTCAATATTGCCTTGGCTATCCATTGTAAAACCATTAAGAAAAAGGTTTGCTGAGGTAGTTTGGCTATTGTTAGCGTTATTTTCAATATTGAAAATATTAAATGATTCTTCTTGAACTCCTATGATTTTAACATGTAAGATATCTCCTTCTTGAAGTTTATGTTTTGGATAGTTGGCAGTTGTGATTTGTGAATCTTTATCCAAGTCTTGGTCAAGTAATACGACTTTATTCATTGATGAACACGAAACTAGTAACATCGCAATGATTGATATGTATAAAGAAAATTTCATAATAAATCTTGTTATTTACTCACTACAAAAGTACTAAAGATTTATCAGATAACTGTATAATGTTTGTAAAGGAAGTCCCATAACATTGTAATAGCAGCCGTCAATTGACTTAATTCCTATTTTACCAATCCAATCTTGTATGCCATATGCACCTGCCTTATCACTAGGGTTATAGTTATTTATATAATAATCAATTTCCCATTTAGAAAGTGTTTTGAATTGTACTTTCGTTAATTCAGAAAAACTAAATTGATTATTTTTTTGATATATACAAACTCCGGTGACCACTTCATGAGTTGAACTTGATAAGTTGCTGAGCATTTCTTTTGCTTCTTCTTTGTTTTTGGGCTTGTTCAATACCTTGTTGTTATGAATTACTACGGTATCAGCTGTAATTATAATTTCTTCTCCTTTCGGATGGAATGCTAAACTTTTCTTAATGGCTAGATATTCAGCAATTAAATGAGGGTTCATCTCTGATGGAAAATCTTCTTCTATGGGTTTTGTTATAACTTCAAAAGTAATATCTAAATCAGAAAGTAAGTCTTGCCTTCTAGGAGATTGGGAAGCTAATATTATATTCTTGGTGTTAAGATTTTTTAACATAAAATAGCTTTAAAATAAAAGTGTAAAGACCAACATAGATAGTGTTCCTGTTAGCATTATAAATTTTATAGTTTGGCTGAGTTGGTGATATCCTTTTTTATCATTTATGCCCATTAACTTTATGAAAAAGTAAATAAATGGTACTTCAATTGCCAAGATAACGTATGCCGCAGCATAATATGCTGGATATATAATTTGAAGGTAAGCAACAACTCCAATGATAGTTATTAATATTAAACTTAAAGATCGAACTACTTTTTTAGCTGTTTTTGCTGAAACTATTGCAAAGGTAGTATAGCCCATTTTTTTATCTCCACTAGCATCTTCGAAATCTTTAATAATTTCTCTGATAAAAGTCGTAATGAAAGCAAAAATGGCATAACCACAGATTATATAAAAAGCATTTTCACTATTTGTATTTGGGTTAGGTATTATTTCATACAATGGTATAATTAGTATAACTAAAGCAGCCAACAGGCTAATAAGTAGATTGCCACTTAGATAAGCACGTTTAAAGTAAGTAGAGTAAAACCATAATGCACTAGAGCAGAATAGATTTATAAAGCCAAGATTTAAAATACCTGCTCTCCAACCTAGAAAAAAACCTAGAAAAACACCTATTCCGCTGAATATAAAATGTAACAAAATAGCTTCACGTCTTTTAATAGTGTAGTCTATTATTAATTTTCGATTGTTAAGTCTATCAACTCGAGTGTCAAAGTAGTCATTAATGATATAGCCAGCAGCGGCAATAAAAATCGTTGACAATACAAGATAGAAAAATTGTAAATCACTAAGACTTTTACTATCTGTCATCGGTATGATTATAGAATAGCGAATTAGGTATTGACTAATAGCAATAATTAAAAGATTCTTTGTTCTTATTAGTCTGAAAAAATCCATTAGTTTGACCATTTTCCTTGTACTTTAAGTGTTTGTTCTATAACATCTCTGACGCATCCTTGACCACCATTTTTATGTGAAATGTAGTCTGCAATAGCTTTTATTTCTGGAACTGCATCTTGAGGGCATGTGCTTAAGCCTACTTCTTTCATTATTTCCCAATCATTGATGTCATCTCCCATGTAGAGGATTGATTGTGAATCTAGTTCGTGGATATGCATTAAATCACTAAGAGCATCTTTTTTGTCGTCACAAGCAAGGTATACATCGTTAACTTTAAGATGTTTAAAACGTTCTATAAGACCTTGACTTTTTCCTCCAGAAATTATAGCAACTAAATATCCTTTTTTAATGGCTTCTCTTATTGCCATTCCATCTTTCACACTCATACTTCTCATTTGCTCTCCAGAGGGGTGAAGTAATATTCTCCCATCTGTTAGCACACCATCAACATCAAAAATGAATGTTTTTATATGATTTAGTTTTTCTTTATAATTCATCGACGTTTTTTAATACTTGCTGTTAGTAACTGATATATTTCTTTTTTTTCTTCATCATTCTTTAACAGCATCAAATGTTTTTCTATAGTTTCAAAATCCCCTCTTTTAGCCGGTCCTGTTTGAGCCAGAGAGGTTGATGTATATTTAATCTTTTGTGCTGTTTCTAAAATTAACGGTTGCAAGATGTCAAAAGGGATACCTTCTTTTTGACATACTTCTTCAGAAAGGCGGTAAAGCATATTGCTGAAGTTACAACTGATTACGGCAGCAAGGTGCAAATTTTTTCTTTGTTCGCTGTTTAATTCTACAACTTTATCCGAAATAGATACAGCTAAATTTTTTAAAGTTTGCAATAAACCACTATTTGATGATTCTACACATACTGGAATGGACTTAAAGTTAACATCTATATTTTTATTGAAGGTTTGCAAAGGATAAAAGACTCCAATATTTTTTCCGTTTAAAGTAGATAGTGGTTTTGTTCCTGAAGTATGAACTTTAGGGAAACCTATGTGCTTTTCGATGTCTTGAATACTATCGTCATTAACTGCGATAATAGCTAAATCTGAACTTTTGATAGCTTTAGTATCAGTTGTGTAAGGTACATTTATCTCCTTAGCAAGAGTTGAGGCCGATTCTATTGTTCTACTATATATCTGAACAATTTCATGACCTGAGTTTATCAAAGCACGGCACAAATGAGTAGCTAAATTTCCTGCGCCTATCATTGTTATTTTTGTCATACTGAAATATAGATAATTGAGATAAAATCATCACAAAATTAAGTAATTTTGTACTTCCAAATTTAAACCTTTATGTTAGATAAATTCATTGCCTTTTTATTTTCAATGCGTCTGATGGCGATTTTAATACTCTTGTTTTTTGTTGCTATCGGATATGCCACTTTTATAGAAAATGATTTTGGTACTCAAACGGCTAAAGCTCTCATATATAATACAACTTGGTTTGAGCTCATTATTGTGCTTCTTAGTGTCAATATGATTGCGAATATCAATCGATACAAACTTTGGCGCAAAGAAAAATGGCCAGTGTTACTTTTCCACATTTCGTTTATTATGATTGTTATTGGTGCTGGTATTACTCGATACGTAAGTTTTGAGGGTATGATGTCAATTCGTGAAGGTGAGCAATCTAACCTAATTGTATCTGACCGTACTTTTTTACAGATAAATGTTCATGATAACGCTTATCAGTACAGTTATGATAAGCCTTTGTTATTACACAATTATGAGGGCCCATTAGAGTTTTTAAAATCCAATAACTTTAGTCAAGATGTGAAGTTTTTAGATAACGATATTTCTGTAGATTATGTCGATTATATTCCTAATGCCGTAGATACATTAATTGTTGGTGAAGGTATTCCAACGTTGACTATTGTTTTGGCAGGTGCTAATGGTAGAGAAACCTTTTACTTGCAAGAAGGTAGGGCAAAACGCTATTTGGGTTTAAACTTTTCTTTTGGAATACCCTTACCTGGACACGTCAATTTCTTTTATCAAAACGATGAGTTGATGGTTCAACTTCCTTCTGATGGAGAGTTTATGCGTATGGCAGATCGTTTTCAAGGCAGTGTCAAAAAAGATAGTATTCAACCCCTTATGCTACGTTCCTTGTATATGGTTGATGGTCAAAATTTTGTTATTCCTATTTTGAATGAAAAAGCTACTCTGACACATTATGCAGGAGTAAATCCTGAAGGTCAAGAAATGGAAGATTTACTAAAGATCAAGGTACGAAGTAATGGTGAAGAACAGCTTATTGATCTTTTTGGTGATAAAGGCTTTGTTAGTAATAGAAATCAGTTCCAATTAGGAGGACTAAACTTTTCTCTTTCCTATGGTTCTAAATATTACCAAACACCTTTTTTTATAGGCTTGAACGATTTTCAGCTTGAACGTTATCCAGGTTCAAATAGTCCAGCCTCTTTTGCTAGTGAGGTGACTCTAATAGATGGTGAAGAAAAGACCAATCATCGCATCTTTATGAATAACGTTTTGGATTATCAAGGCTATCGATTTTTCCAATCTTCTTATGACCAAGACGAATTGGGGACAGTTCTTTCTGTCAATCACGATTTTTGGGGTACTTGGATTAGTTATTTAGGTTATTTGATGATGACTGTAGGAATGATAGCAACTATGTTTTCTAAGAAAACACGTTTTGCTTCATTGAGAAAAAAACTAGATGATTTAAGGCTCAAAAGGGCGCTTTCACTAATCCTTTTAGTTTCCCTTTCATCTTCTATTTTAGCTCAAAATTCATCATCAGTAGATTCGCTTATTCAAGCCAATGCTATAGATAAAAATCATGCTGACAAATTTGGCAGATTAGTTGTTCAAGATGATGGTGGTCGCTTGAAGCCTTTTAGCACAACAACTTCTGAAGTTCTTAGAAAAGTAAGTAGAAAGAGTGAGTATAAAGGTTTAAACTCTAATCAAGTAGTATTGGGTATGTTACAGAATCCTTATTTGTGGCAGTTAGCACCAATGATTAAAGTTAATAATGATGAGTTACAAGAAAAGCTTGGACTTGAAGATAAATTCACCTCCTTCTTATCATTCTTTAGTGATGAGGCTAAATATGTCTTAACAAATGATGTTGAGGTAGCTTACGCTAAAAAACCAGCCGAAAGAAGTAAGTATGATAAGGAAGTGATGAATGTTGATGAAAGGGTAAACATCTGTTATATGGTCTATAACGGTTCTTTCATGCGCTTTTTTCCAATCCCTGATGACCGCAACAACAAATGGATATCACCATCTATGAATCAAGATTTACTGATGGGTGATGATTCTTTATTTGTGAATAATATTCTACCAATCTATTACAAGAGTTTGCAACAAGCCTTAAATGACGGAGACTATGAAGTGCCAAATAACACCTTAACAGCAATAAAGAACTATCAATTGAAATTTGGTTCTGCTGTTTATCCTTCCGATATGAAAATAGAATCTGAAGTATTTTATAATGAGTTTAAAGTTTTTAATCGTTTATCATACTACTATGCCATTGTAGGTTTAATAATGATTTTACTACTCATTCAGCAAATTTTAAAGGAAAGAAAATGGCGTAATTATATTATAAAACTTGCTTTTGTACTAGTAGGGATTGGCTTCTTAGCTCACACAGTTGGTCTTATGGGCAGATGGTTTATCTCTGGTCATGCACCATGGAGTAATGCTTATGAAAGTGTTATTTATATAGCTTGGGCAACCATATTAGCTGGATTCATTTTTTCGAGAAAAAGTTTAATGACTGTAGCAGCAACAGCTATTCTATCTTCCTTATTGCTAATGGTTGCGGCTTTGAATTGGTTAGATCCCGAAATTACCAATTTAGTGCCTGTTTTAGATTCGTATTGGCTTATCATTCACGTAGCTATCATAACTGCTAGTTATGGGTTTTTGGCACTTGGTGCATTGTTAGGATTCCTCAATTTAATCTTAATGGTCATTCAAAGTTCAACGAATAAAAGTAGAATAGCAGCTAGTTTGAAGGAGTTGACCTTTATTAATGAAATGAGTATTACTACAGGCTTGTTTATGTTGTCTGTAGGGACTTTTTTAGGTGGTATATGGGCTAATGAATCTTGGGGAAGATATTGGGGTTGGGATCCTAAAGAAACTTGGGCTTT
>CAJWHN010000052.1 GCA_913041085.1 uncultured Flavobacteriales bacterium
ATATGATTGGAAAGACCTTTAGTCTTCAATTCAATTTTTCGAACTTTTTTTAATAATTCGCTGGTCTCCATTATGGAATTTCAACAGTATTTAGAATTTCAGTAATAATATCTTCGCTACTAATATTTTCAGCTTCAGCTTCGTAAGATAATCCTATTCTGTGTCTTAGAACATCGTGGCAAATAGAACGAATATCCTCAGGTATTACATATCCTCTTCGTTGTATAAAGGCAAATGCTTTAGCTGCAGATGCTAAGCTGATACTTGCTCTTGGTGAGGCACCAAAACTAATTAAGTCCTTGAATTTTGTTAAGCCAAATTTTTCTGGAAAACGTGTTGCAAAAACGATATCTACAATATACTGCTCAATTTTCTCATCCATATAAACCTCTTTGACAAGTTCTCTAGCAGCAATTATCTGCTCGGGTTTAAGAATTTGATTGGCCTTAGGGAAAGATTTTGCTAAGTTATTTCTGATGATTAGCTTTTCTTCATCTTTAGTTGGGTAGTCGATAACTACTTTTAGCATAAATCTATCAACTTGTGCTTCTGGCAAAGGATATGTTCCTTCTTGCTCAACTGGGTTTTGTGTGGCTAAAACAAGAAATGGCTCATCTAACTTAAATGTTTCATCGCCTATAGTGATTTGACGTTCTTGCATAGCTTCTAAAAGAGCAGATTGCACTTTTGCTGGAGCTCGATTGATTTCATCAGCTAGTATAAAATTCGCAAAAATAGGTCCTTTTTTAACCGAAAACGTTTCGTTTTTAGGACTATATATTTGTGTTCCTAAAACATCGGCAGGTAATAAGTCAGGTGTAAATTGTATCCTACTGAAATTAGCATCAATAGTAGTTGCCAATGTATTGATAGCCAGTGTTTTAGCTAATCCAGGAACTCCTTCTAACAAAATATGGCCATTAGAAAGTAATCCTATAAGAAGTCTTTCTGTCATATGTTTTTGGCCAACAATGACTTTGTTCATTTCCATCATTAACATATCGATG
This sequence comes from uncultured Flavobacteriales bacterium, assembly GCA_913041085.1. GTDB lineage: Bacteria > Bacteroidota > Bacteroidia > Flavobacteriales > UBA7312 > UBA8444. Next base: position 1,008 of record CAJWHN010000052.1, read on the forward strand.
AAGGCGCTCTCTTTATTGATTTTGTCGTTTAGTTCTTTAATACCGACATTTAAAGTTGTATCCATAGTTTAAATTTAAATAAATGCAAATTTAATAAAGTGCTTTAATTTTTTCAAGGTTCAAACGTCACAAATCTAATTCTATTGCTTGTAAAAAGAAATTTTATTTTCAAACAATTTAGGATTTGATATTAACATTTTGAAATTCAGACAAAAGGTTAATTTTCTAATTTCAATTGAATATCTTCGCACTGTTCAAAATATGCAGAGATATTTTATAGAAATAATGTACGATGGCACCAACTATCACGGATGGCAGGTTCAACCTAATTCTATTACCGTACAAGAGCAATTAGAGAAAGCAATAAGTACTGTATTGAATAAAAAAATTGGAATTATGGGAGCTGGTCGTACCGACACAGGAGTTCATGCCAAGCAATTTTTTGCGCATTTCGATTACGATTCCAATCTTTTAGATGGCAATATCGTTTTTCGTCTCAATTCTTTTTTGCCTGAAGACATTTGTGTAAAATCTATTTGTGAGGTAAAAGCTGATGCCCATTGTCGATTTGATGCGATTTCAAGAACTTATGAGTACATCATTTATAACTCTAAAAATCCTTTTTTGGTTGACAACGCTTATTTTTTGCATAAGAAATTAGATATTGAGGAAATGAATAAAGCAGCAAACTGTTTATTTGATTTCATTGATTTTACCTCCTTCTCTAAATTGCATACACAAACTAAGACCAACAATTGTACCATTAAGAAAGCAGTTTGGGAGCAAAAGGGGGATACACTTATTTTTACTATCCAAGCAGACCGATTTTTAAGAAATATGGTAAGAGCTATTGTAGGTACTTTAATTAATGTTGGTTTAGGCAAAATAAGTATTGATGATTTTATTAATATCATAAAATCAAAAGATAGGGCGCAGGCTGGAACTTCTGTTCCTGCACATGCTTTGTACTTAACTCAAGTATGTTACCCTAAAACAATTTGGTTATGAGTGAAGTAAGTGGTAAAACTTTTGATGCGCCATTGTTAAAGAGGGTTTTGAAGTATGTAAAACCTTATTTAAATATTTTTTATGGTACAGCAATATTTGCAATTTTAATTGCTTTTTTATCTCCCGCACGACCTTTATTAATTCAGTATGCTTTTGATAATTTCATACTAACTCCAAATGAAGACAAATTACTTTTAATAACTCTTTTATTAGTAGGCTTGTTATTTGCCGAAAGTATATTGCAATACTTTTACACCTATTGGTCTAATTTTTTAGGTCAAAGTGTAATTAGAGACTTGAGATTGCAGACCTACAAAAAAATCATCAATTTTAAACAACAATATTTTGATAAGAATCCGATAGGCGCTTTAGTGACACGTGTTGTTTCAGATATAGAAACCATATCAGATATATTTTCTCAAGGTTTATTAGTTATCATTGCCGATATCCTGAAGTTAATTATCGTCATTGTCGTTATGTTTGTAACCGACTGGCGATTAGCCTTGTTTAGCTTAGCATCAATTCCATTATTACTGATAGCAACCTACTGGTTTAAGCGTTCTATAAAATCAGCTTTTCAAGATGTTAGAAAGCAAGTATCTGCCTTAAACACTTTTGTTCAGGAGCATATCGTTGGTATGTATATTGTGCAATTGTTCAATAGAGAAGATATTGAGTTTGAAAAATTTAAAGCAATCAATAACAGCCACAAAAAAGCTCATATAAGATCCATTTGGTATTATTCCGTGTTTTTTCCAATTGTTGAAATTTTATCAGCTATTTCTATCGGTTTACTTATCTGGTGGGGAGGGATAGAAGCCGCAACGACTACAGACGTTACACTTGGAGAATTAATAGCTTTTATATTATACATTCACATGTTGTTTAGACCTATTCGCCAGTTAGCTGATCGTTTCAATGTTTTACAAATGGGAATGGTAGCTTCTGAAAGAGTATTCAAAGTTTTAGATACAGAGGACTCAATCTCTAATTTTGGTAAAATGTTACTTGATAATTGCAGAGGTGATATTGAGTTTAAGAATGTTTGGTTTGCCTATAACGATGAGGATTGGGTGTTGAGAGATGTGTCATTTAAAGTTTCTGCAGGAGAGACCTTAGCTTTAGTAGGGGCTACTGGTGCTGGTAAGTCCTCTATAATCAATTTATTGACTCGCAATTATGAAATTAACAAAGGTTCAATTTTAATCGATGGTGTTAATTATTTGGAATACGATTTAAATTCATTGAGAAAAAATATTGCTGTTGTATTGCAGGACGTATTCTTGTTTTCTGATTCTATTTACAATAATATTATACTAGGAAGAGATATAAGTTTAAATAGAGTAAAAGCTTATGCCAAAGACATAGAAATAGATGACTTTATTCAGTCTTTACCTGATGCTTATCATTACAATGTTAGAGAAAGGGGGGGGATGTTATCTTTGGGTCAGCGACAATTAATTTCTTTTGTTAGAGCCTATGTCAATCAGCCTAAAATATTAGTGTTGGATGAGGCTACTTCAAGTATAGATTCGGAAAGTGAGTCTTTAATTCAACGCTCCTCTGAAAAATTAACAAAGGACAGAACTTCAATAGTAATTGCTCACCGTTTGGCTACCGTTCAAAATGCTGATACCATTATTTTATTGGAAGATGGTAAGCTTATGGAGGAAGGTTCTCATGTAGATTTATTATCAATAAACGGTAAGTATAAGATTTTATATGATTTACAATTTCAAAAGTAGATCAAGTTAAAACTTTACAGAATTTTGAAATAGTTTTCAGAAATTAAAAGATCTAAGTTGCTGATTTATGCTAATCCTGTCAGCACTGATTTTATTGTTGAGGTTAATTCTGAAAATCAAAACCTTTAATTTGTTTTTTTAAATTGATAGATTATAAAGTTAGAATTGTTAAAGAAAAAGTTTAAAAAGAGTATTTCATGAAAGAAAGGGATGATTTAGCTGACGGCTTGTATTTTCTTCAAATTAGCTCAGAAACAGAAAGCCATAAACAATCGATAGTTTTAGATTAATAGCATCAAAGTTTAATTTTATAAAAAAAGAGATGAATATATAAGGCGAATATTATCAAATTCTTAATAAAATGGAATACTTTTAGTAAATTGCGATAGTTTATTTTAAGTTCATTATGAAGACCACTAGACCTCAAAACTTTTTGACACTATTATTGTGTGTATTTTTCCTTAATACATTCGCTCAAATTACAACAGATTCTAATCCCCCTTATAATTCCCCAATATACTTAGTTGATAGTTTATTGTTGGGTGAAGGTGTTTTCGCAACTAATCATGTTTTTCAAGGTGATCCTTTACAAATAGGTTTCTTTAATGGTGAAAATAGTAACATTGGATTGGATAGTGGAATAGTAATGGGCACTGGAGATATTGTTGAGATTGTTCCAGGTGCTTTTGGAGGATTTTTTGCTAATGCTGTAGATGATCCAGATTTATTGGGATTGGCTAGTTCTGTTCCTGATTTAATAGGGCAAAATTTCAATGTGACATCTGTTAATGACGTTGCTATTTTAGAATTTGACTTCGTGCCTGTTTCCTCTTATTTATCTTTTAGATATGTTTTTGCATCGGAAGAATATTTTGCATATGAAAACACTCAGTTTAATGATGTGTTCGGCTTCTTTATTTCAGGACCTAATATAGTAGGTCCTTATTCTAGTCCACCAGAATTTCCTGATGGTAGTATTAATATTGCCACCTTTGAAAGTACGGAGTTGAATAGTTTAGGAGTAGATTTACCTATCACTATATCTTCTGTAAACTCAACATACAATCCTGCTCTTTTTGTAACCAATCAAAATAATGGTGCAAATACAGTTAATTCTACAGTTGATGGTTTTACCACAGTTATTACTGCCGAGGCTAATGTTCTCTGTGGCGCTACTTATCACATTCGATTAGCAATAGCAGATGGTACTGATACGGGACTATCTTCTTTTGTATTATTGGAGGCTGGTAGCTTTTCTTCACCACCATTAACAGTAGATAATAGTTTAGGCGTTGATTCTAATGAGATATTCACAGATTGCGGAGCACCCGTAACACTTACTGCAAATGTTGCAGGTGATAATTATGAATTTCTTTGGAATACAGGTGAAACAACTCAAAGTGTTAGTGCAACTCCAGGATATTATTGGGTTCAAGCTACTGACTCTACGGGTTGTACTGTTCAATCTGATTCGTTAAGAGTATATTCACAACCAGTTCCTGAAATTGTTTTACCAAACCAAGATAATTATTGTGAGGGGGATACCTATTTAATTGATCCAGTTATAAACAGTGGTACGGCACCATTTAATTTTGATTGGGGAGACTTTGGAAATTCCAATCAACTTGAAATTAGTGAGCCAGGCAATTACACTTTGACTATTGTAGATTCTAATGGATGTTCGGATTCGCACAATATAGAGTTATTCGAAAAGGCTTTACCAGAAATATCATATGCACCTGAAGAAATATTAGTTTGTGGTGGTATACCTGTCGAAGTCAGTGCTTATGGCGCTCAGACCTATATTTGGTCGCCAAATGTGTCCTTATCATCTGACACGGGAAGTACAATTGAGATTTCAACTTTATCATCTATTACATATACCCTAGAAGGTATAGATTCAATAGGTTGTTCAAGTACAATATTAGTTCCTACAACTGCAACTGATGACTTTAGTTTGGATGTCAGCACCCAAGCTGTAACTTGTCAAGGCTATTCCAACGGTTCAATAACGATTTTACCTCAAAGCACAGCTATTTCACCTATTCAGTATTCTATTGATGGAGGTCAAAATTATTTTGATTTTTTCACTTTTGATAACTTGGATTTTGGTAGTTATGATATAAAAGTAAAAGATGGAATAGGATGTGTTATTAGTGATAGTGTTTTTGTAGAATCTGCCCAACCTGCTATTGAAGTTTTAACTACATCAATAGACATAAGCTGTCCAAGTGATAGTACTGGAGTAGTTAGAGTTGAAGAAATTTCTGGTGGAAATGTTAGCTCTGGCTATTCTTATACATGGTTTAATTCTGGCACTGATGAAGTAGTTGGAACGGATTCAGTTTTAACAGTTCCTGCTGGAGGATACTATTTGGTTGTTGAAGATGATAACGGTTGTCAAGCTACTGATGAGGTGTTCCTAACACAGCCCAATCCTTTTTCAACTTCATACACTAAAAATGACGTGACTTGTCATGCTGGCAATGATGGGCAAATTATGGTTAGCTTAAATGGAGGGGGCACACCTCCATACGATTTAGATTGGGTTAGTTTTGGTAATGCAAATACCCCATATCTTTATAATTTAGAAGATGGTATATATGATTTAGAAATTACTGATGCTAATGATTGTGTAAGTTCTTTAAGTATCGAAATAACAGAATCACCTGAACCTTTAACAATTCAAGTTGAAAGTCTTAGTATTAGTTGCTACGGAGCTTCAACTGGTTCAGCTCAAGTTATTGTTAATGGAGGTACACCGCCATATTTTTATCAATGGAGTAGTGGACATGTTAATGCTGACGCCGGGCAAATTCCATCCGGAACATACTCTGTAGAAGTTACTGACTCAAGAGGCTGTAGCGTAATAGACTCTGTTGAGATAGGTGAGAATGACGAAATAATTTCACAATTAAGTTCAACACCTACATCTTGTTTTGGTTTATTTGATGGAACGGCAACAATTTCTAGTGTTGGAGGAACAGGAAACTTGACATACACCTGGTCTACTGGTGATAGCTCATCTTCAATCACATCAGGTTTTGGAGAATATTGGGTAATCGTTGAAGATGAAATAGGCTGTATAACTGAAGACACAATTCTTATAAATCAGCCACAAAAGATAAGAACTGAATTGTCAATTGATGATGTCAGTTGTTTTGGAGGTTCTAATGGAAATATTGAAGCTGATATTAGCGGTGGAACTCCTTTTAATAATGGCACTTACACCTGCACTTGGACTTTGGATAATGATACTGTCGGATTTAATTTTTACATCTTAAACTCAATATCTTCTTCTGGTTTGCCCTATGTCTTAAATGTTGTTGATTACAATGGGTGTACTCATACTGCCTATGCTTTCATGGATGAACCTCCAGCAATTAACATAGAAACTAGTGAAATAATTCCAACTTATTGTTTAAACATACCTGCTGGTGAGGCTTCAGTTGTTGCTTCGGGTGGTTTTTTAAACCCTGATGGGATGTATTCTTACACTTGGAATACTGGGCATTCAGGTTCCGTCTTGTCAAACCAAACATCAGGACTTTATAGTGTTATTGTTGAAGATGATAATGCCTGTAAGGATACTCTTAGCTTAGAGATTCCTTTAGAGGATAATTTTACACTAGCTATAAATTCAACTCCTTTAAATTGTTATGAAGATGCTAGTGGAAGTGCAACAGTTAGTTCAGTAGGTGGTTTTGGACCCTATACTTATGATTGGAACACTTCAGCTGGAATTATTTCTCAACAGATGAGCTCAGCAAGTAGTAACACTATTTTAAATTTAACTCAAGGAATTACTAGTGTAGTAGTTACTGATGTTAACGGATGTGCTAAAACAACACAAATTAATGTCGATCAACCAACTGAATTACAGTATTCCGTTTTCAAGGAAAATGATGAAAGTTGTTCAGGAGAGTTTTCGGCTTGTGATGGTCAAATTAACGTAGAAGTCGATGGCGGTGTTGGTATTTATACAATCAATTGTATCAATTCTTTTAACGAAATAATTGCGACTAATCAAAGTGATTCTTTATCTGAATTTGATTTATTGTGCGCTGATTTTTATCAAATTTCGGTAACTGATGAGCATGGATGTTCAGGTGTACTAAGTGGTAGTGGTTTACCATTACCTGTTGAAATTATTGCGGGTAGCCCTGTTACATCATCTATCAATACTACAGCGGGTTCTATTACAAACAATATTTTATGTTATGGAGATACCGCAGCATCACTTTCTGTATCTAATCCTAATCCTTCTTTCACATATGATTGGTATGTCAATGGAGAACTGTTTACAAGTGGTTTGAATGTTGTTTTACCTGCAGGAGATGTTCATGTCCAAGCCGTTTCATCATCATCTTGTTATACCAATTCAGATACTATTACTATTTTCCAACCTTCTCAGCTTAGTATATCTCAAGAGGTTGAATCTGTTAATTGTAATGGTGGTAATGATGGTTCTATTAGTGTAGAAGTGACTGGAGGTTTCCCTTCTTATTCGTTCAGTTGGTCGACTATGGGTAATGCTGTTGTCGGAAGTACGGATTTATTGGATTTAAGTGCTGGTATATATACTCTAACTCTAGAAGATGCTAACGATTGTCAGCGTAACTTTGATGTTGAGGTTTTAGAGCCTTCAGCATTAACAGCAAGTTCAATTGTAGAGGATGTGAGTTGTAATGGTGGAGATGATGGTAATGCTACCATTTCTATAGCTGGAGGAGTAGGTCCATATATGATGAATTGGCAGGGTGCTGACTCTACATCTTTGTCGGCAGATACTTATGAAGTAATAATCACCGATGCAAATAACTGTACAGGAACTATTGATGTTGAGGTAAGTCAACCAACAGTAGTAGTAGCTACTTTTAATGCTAGTCAAACGCCATTTACAGCATCAGCAAGTGGAGGTACGCCACCTTACACATTTGAATGGTTGTATTTTGGTAATTATCAGTCTAGCGGAACTACTTTTAGCCCTA
>CAJWHN010000053.1 GCA_913041085.1 uncultured Flavobacteriales bacterium
TTATAGTCTACTTGAATTGTTCCTAATTGCCATTTTCTTCCTAAAGCATCTTTAACCATAAAGTCTAGCTTTGGACCATAAAATGCAGCTTCTCCATATTCGATAACTGTATCAATACCTTTTTCTTCAGTAGCTTCTAAAATAGCTTTTTCGGCTTTTTCCCAATTTTCTGTTGAGCCTATGTATTTTTCAGTTTGATTGACATCTCTTAATGATATCTGTGCTGTAAACTGTTCAAAGCTTAGTGTCTTGAAAATGTAAAGAACTAAGTCTATAACTTTTATAAATTCTTCCTTGACTTGTTTGGGAGTACAGAAAATATGGGCATCATCTTGTGTAAAGCCTCTTACTCTTGATAATCCATGTAGTTCTCCAGATTGCTCATAACGATATACAGTTCCGAATTCTGCAAATCTTATAGGTAAGTCTTTGTATGAACGGGGTTTTGTTTTGTATATCTCACAATGGTGAGGGCAGTTCATTGGTTTTAATAAAAACTCTTCGCCTTCAGCTGGAGTATTAATAGGTTGGAATGAGTCTGCTCCATATTTGGCATAGTGCCCTGAACAAACATATAATTCTTTACTGCCTATATGTGGCGTAATAACCTGGTCATAACCTGCAGATTTTTGTGCTTTTTTGAGGAAGTTTTCCAATCGTTCTCTAAGAGCAGCACCTTTAGGTAGCCACAAAGGGAGTCCTTGTCCAACCTTTTGAGAAAAGGAAAATAATTCCATTTCTTTACCTAGCTTTCTGTGGTCTCTTTGTTTAGCTTGTTCCAAAAGCTCAAGATATGCTGTTAATTCTTTTTGCTTAGGGAAGCTAATACCATAAATTCTAGTGAGTTGTTTGTTGTTTTCATCACCTCTCCAATAGGCTCCTGCAATGTTTAATAGCTTAGTGGACTTTATAAATGAAGTGTTTGGAATATGTGGTCCTCTACATAAATCGGTAAAATTACCTTGTGTGTAAAAAGTAATATTGCCGTCTTCTAAATCTTCTAAAAGTTCGAGCTTATACTCATCATCTTTTTCTTTGAAGTACGAGATAGCATCTTGTTTAGATATTTCTTTTCTGACGAATTCATTTTTTTGCCTTGCCAATTCAACCATTTTAGCCTCAATTTTGCTAAAATCATCAGATGATATGGAATGTTCGCCAAAATCAACATCGTAATAGAAGCCGTTTTCAATTGCTGGTCCAATAGCGAGTTTAATACCTGGATATAGCGCTTCAAGAGCTTCTGCCATCAAGTGTGCAGAAGAGTGCCACATGGTTTGTTTGCCAAGGTCATCGTTCCAAGTGAGTAGTTTGAATTCACAATCTTTTTCAATTGGACGATTAGCATCCCAAACTTCATCATCTATCTGGCAAGCAAAAACATTTCTCGCTAGTCCTTCACTGATACTTTTAGCAATATCCATGCCCGTAGTACCTTTTTCAACCTGTCTTGTAGCTCCGTCTGGAAGTGTAATTTGTATCATAAAATAAATCTATACTCTAATCTAGAGTCTGCAAATATAATCAAATGAATATATTTTCTGAGTGATTGGTATTTTTTAAACTTGAATAACTCCTGGGTTGTAAGTTTCGGAAATTGGCGAGTTATTTGCCGCTTCAATTCCCATTGATATAACTTTTCTAGTATCTCTTGGGTCTATGATAGCATCAATCCAAAGTCTTGACGCGGCATAGTAGGGTGATGTCTGACGGTCGTATCGATTAGTTATTGTCTTAAGTAATTCTTCTTCTTTTTTCTTATCGATTTTTTGTCCTTGTTTTTTGAGTGAAGATTTTTCTATTTGCAACAATACTTTTGCAGCTTGTTCGCCTCCCATCACAGCCATTTTTGCACTCGGCCATGCAACAATCAATCTAGGGTCAAAGGCTTTGCCACACATAGCGTAATTTCCTGCTCCATAAGAATTGCCCATTATAATGGTGAATTTTGGAACTACAGAATTACTCATGGCATTGACCATTTTAGCACCATCTTTTATGATGCCAGAGTGTTCTGAACGTGAACCAACCATAAAGCCTGTTACATCTTGTAAAAAGACTAATGGTATTTTCTTTTGATTGCAATTGGCAATAAAACGGGTTGCTTTATCTGCAGAATCGGAGTAGATGACACCACCAAATTGCATTTCACCTTTTTTACTTTTAACGAGTTTTCTATGATTGGCAATGATGCCTACTGCCCAGCCATCAACTCTAGCATATCCACAAACTATAGTTTCCCCATATCCTTTTTTGTATTCTTCAAAATCAGAATTGTCAACCAGCCGTTCAATGACTTCTATAGTGTTGTAGGGCTTATCTCTGTTAGCAGGTAAGATGCCAATAATTTCATTTTTATCTTTTTTAGGCTCTGTAGGTTCAATTCTGTTAAAACCAGCTTTTTCAAAGTCTCCAATTTTACTGAAGATGTTTTGTATAGTTTTAAGACATTCTTCATCGCTTTCTGACTTATAATCCGTAACACCAGAAATTTCACAATGTGTTTGTGCGCCACCTAGTGTTTCGTTATCAATATCTTCTCCAATAGCAGCTTTAACTAGATAACTTCCAGCTAGAAAAATAGTTCCTGTTTTGTTGACTATCAATGCTTCATCACTCATTATTGGAAGGTAGGCTCCACCTGCTACGCACGATCCCATTACAGCAGATATTTGTGTGATGCCCATAGATGACATCTTAGCATTATTTCTAAAAATTCTACCAAAGTGTTCTTTGTCAGGAAATATTTCATCTTGCAAGGGTAAAAAGACACCTGCACTATCTACCAAATAAATAATGGGTAACTTATTTTCCATGGCAATTTCTTGAGCACGTAAATTTTTCTTGGCAGTGATTGGGAACCAAGCACCCGCTTTTACAGTAGCGTCATTGGCGACTAAAATGCATTGTTTTTTGCTTACATAGCCGATAACAATAACCACCCCTCCTGAAGGGCAGCCGCCATATTCTTCATACATACCATCGCCCACAAAAGCTCCAATTTCTATGGATTCACTGTCGTCATCAAGAAGGAAGTCTATCCTTTCTCTAGCAGTTAGTTTTCCTTGTTCGTGCTGTTTTTTTATTTTGGACTTACCACCACCCAGTGAAACCTTATCGAACTTTTGAGTCATTTCTGAAATCAAAAGCCTCATTTTATCTTCGTTTTTATTAAATTCTAAATCCATAAGACATTAATAATTTTTCAGCGGTTAATAGTTTCAAGATAAGCCTTACTGTTATTCCCCTCGTTAAAAAGTAAGTCTAATATACTGAGATTAGAAATAAAGCCGAATTTATTTTCAAAAACTTGCATGTATCTCGGAGATTCAATATGGTCAAAGTTATGCATTCTTTTGTCAACATAATCCGAATCGTCAATATATGATTCACTTAAACTGAATGCAGTTGAAATTCCAATTTTAGAGCAAACGAAGGTCATCATTTCTAAATTGAGATCTATCAAGAAGGTATTTTTTTTTTGAAATAAGGTCTGAAGCTCATCTTCGAAATATTCAAAAAATGGAGAAGAGCGATAGGCACTTGTTAAACTTTCCCAATGTTCCTTTTGCCAGTGGTAATCGTAATTTATTTTAATGTTTTTGAATAGTGTTTTTGAACTGTTTTTTCTAACCTTAGGTACCGTTAGTGTTAATGGTCCATTAGCACCATATATTTTGCATCGTGTTCTTATACTCTGTTTGACGAAATAATCATTTACTTCTATCAAGTATTCATTTGAAATTAGGTTAGAGAAATACTCAATTGAACCAAAATAGGGGCAGGGTAGAAGTGTTGGTTTAATGGACTGCATTGAATAATCTATTCCATCGGATTTTATTAATTCCATTTTTATTCTTATCCCAACTCATCCAAATGAAAAGGGCTTTACCTACTACGTGATCTTCTGGAACAAAACCCCAGTATCTGGAGTCTAAGGAGTTGTGTCTGTTGTCTCCCATCATCCAATAATAATCCATCTGGAAAGTATAGCTATTGCTCAAGTTACCGTTTATGTAAATATTATTTTCAACAATTTCAAGAGTGTTCTTTTCATAGACTTCTATAACCCTTCTGTAGGTTTCAATGTTTTGAGTGTCAATACTTACGGTTACGCCTTTGGCAGGAATGGTAAGAGGTCCAAAATTATCTAGGTTCCAATTGAATTTATCTTCTGGAAATATCAATTCTGATGAATTTAATTTAACCCCTTTTTCAGCAACTATTTTTTCTACTTTTCTGACGTATGTAAAGCGTTTAATAGCTTCCAAGCTGTTATCGTTCAGTATGAGCTCGTAATCACCCTTCCGAGAAAGTATCTGCCCTTCATAAATATTGTACTTATTGAGTGTCTTTTGACTAAATAGAGTGCCGTCAGTTTTGACATAGTATCTGAACTGATTTTTCATTTTTTCAGTTTGTGTTTGTGGTTCGCCATTGACATATAAGTCACTGTTTTTTATTTCAATGACATCTCCGGGTAAGCCAACACATCGTTTGATGTAATTCTCTTTTTTATCTACAGGTCTTTCAGGATATAGCAAATCATCGGTAGGATAATTAAATACTACACAGTCGTTTCTTTCTATTTGGCCAAATCCTTTCATTCGGTGGTAGTCCAGCTGTATCCATTTTAGATAGGCAGGAGTACTTTTTGTAAGTGGTAGGGTATGATGAACGAGTGGAAACGATATTGGTGTGTTAGGCACTCTTGGTCCGTAACTTACTTTACTAACAAATAGAAAGTCTCCTATGAGAAGTGATTTTTCCATCGAAGATGTGGGTATGGTGTAGGCTTCAATCAAAAAAGTTCTAAGAATTGTGGCTGCTATGACAGCAAAAAGAATAGCATTAAACCAACTTTTTAATTCACTTTTTGGCTTCTTCTTTTTCTTTTCTTTTTTCTTCCAAAATTGCCAACTTATTGTTTCCCAAAACAACATATCACCAACTATTAATGGGAAAAAGTAGAGCCATTCGCCATCAATAAGATATACGAAAATAGACCAAATTATGGTAAATACAATGAACATTACTACTTTGAAAGATTTACCTAAGAGTTGTTTTAATTTTTTCATTTTTAATTGATTTTAAGAATGTCACTCATTGAAAAGCAACCTTTTTTATCTATAATCCATTCTGCTGCAATAAGTGCTCCTTGAGCAAATCCCATTCTATTATGAGCTATGTGTGTTATGGATATACTATCTATTTCTGAATCATAGTTCACGATGTGAGTACCCGGAACATTTTCAGTTCTTTCGCTTTCTATGTCTATGGTATTGGGTATTTGAGATTGCAAACTTAGGGCTGTGCCACTAGGCACATCCAATTTTTCAGTATGGTGAATTTCTTTGATTGATGCTTTGTATTCAGACTGATTTTGCATCAGTTGAGATAGCTTTTTATTTAATTCAAAAAAAAGATTTACACCAATACTAAAGTTTGAGGCATAAAGAAATCCTGTTGCTTTTTCTTTTGCTAGTTGCTTTACATTGTCAAGATTTTCTAACCATGCTGTTGTTCCTGAAACCACAGGTATTCCTTGAGTTAAAACACATTTGATGTTATGGTATGCACTATTTGGAGTGCTAAAGTCTATAGCCACATCGGTGCTTGAAAAGTCCTGATTTTCTATTGGATTACTACTATTGACAATTACAGAGATGTGGTGTCCCTTTTCTAGAGCAATTTGCTCTATTAATTGTCCCATTTTACCATAACCAATAAGTGCAATGTTCATGTGGTCAAAGTTAAAAATTCATTTTTAATGATAAAATGGGAGTCTTACCATTAGGTGTGTTAATAATCTGAGGACTAGTTTCTAGGCTTAAATCTTCGCTAATATCGAAATCGAACAGATGAGCATCTACACTAGCGTCTACTATATTAAGCAAATAAATAGCAGCAGTAATAATATAGGATACATCTCTATTTCTTTCATAATAATCAACAATAGTCAAGAGTTGGCTATCATTATACACGTCAATATATACGTCAGTACCACCATTTGAACGACTGATGTATGCGTCTTGATAGTTAGTTAGTTTATTCTGATTGTCATAAATGAAATATATACTTGTTGTTAAGGAAGCATAAATAATGGGAACTTTCCAATATTTTTTATTGTAAACTTGCCCTGCACCAGGAATAACAGCAGAAAGGATAGAAGCTTTATGAGCTGATTTCAGATTTTTACCCTCCTTTGTTGATTGTCCAAAACAAGCAAATGAAAAAAATAGAAGTATATATAATATTATATTTTTCAATTATAAAGCTAGTTGAGATATGATTTGGTGTAAATCGTCATTTGAATTGAAAGGAATTTCTATTTTTCCTTTTCCACTTTTAGATACTTTTAATTTGACATCTTTTCCTATTTTATTACTGATGTCATTAGCTAATTTTTGATGCTCAAAGCTTGGTAACGTTTTGCTTCTGTTTCTAGATGTTTTAGTGTATGAGCTATCTCCAAAGTCTTTAACAACTTGTTCTATTTCTCTAACAGTAAAACCGTTATTTAAGGCATCTCTAAAAATATTGATTTGAGTATCTTGATTTTTGACGTTTACTAATGCTCTTGCATGTCCCATACTGATACTTTCATCTCTCAAAGCAGCCAATATTTCAGCAGGCAACTTCAATAGTCTGAGGTAATTCGTTATGGTAGATCGCTTTTTACCTACTCTTTCGCTCATTTTTTCTTGAGTAAGTTTGCACTCGTCTATTAGCCTTTGATAGCTTAGAGCAATTTCAACGGGGTTAAGTTGTTCTCTTTGGATATTCTCCACCAATGCCATTTCTAACATAGCTTGATCGTTGGCAATCCTGACATATACAGGAACCGTCTTCAATCCCGCTAATTGTGAAGCTCTAAACCTTCTTTCACCAGAAATTAATTGGAATTTATCGTAGCCTAATTTTCTAACAGTTAAGGGTTGAATTATGCCTAATTCTTTTATAGAAATTGCTAATTCTTGCAAAGCATCTTGGTCAAAATCTGTTCTAGGCTGAAAAGGATTGACTTCGATTTGCTCTATTTTAATTTCAGATACCGAACCAACAACTTGATTGGTATTAGCAATACTTTCATTGGTAGTGATATCTGTGTCTGGATTCTTAAGTAGTGCGGATAGACCTTTTCCTAATGCACGTTTTTTTTCTGCCATTTTATTGATTTTGAAGTGCTGTTTTATTCTTTTCTAAGAGCTCTTTTGCTAAATTTAAGTAATTGATAGCGCCTTTACTATTAGCATCATGCATAATTATAGTTTGTCCAAAGCTTGGCGCTTCACTTAGTCTTACATTTCGCTGTATGATAGTGTTGAAGACCATCTCTTGAA
>CAJWHN010000054.1 GCA_913041085.1 uncultured Flavobacteriales bacterium
TACAACAATTTTCTTCAAACGTTCGTGAGATTCAAACTTAGGATTAACAATGTTTAATGTAGTTTCTAAACTACCATAGACATCTTCTACTGGCCTACTCTTACCATATTCAGAAAGTGTGATTAAGGCAATAGGCTGAGGCAATCCTGTACCTACTACACAGACTTGTTCTATGTTTTTGTTGGCAGACAACTTCATCTCAATAGGTGCTGGAGCAACGTATTTAGCTTTTGAAGTTTTGAACAAATCTTTAACTCTACCTGTTATCTTTAAGTAACCCTCAGCATCGATATGACCTTCATCACCCGTGTGCAACCAACCATCTTTTATGGTTTCTTGAGTTTGTTTATCCTCTTTGTAATAACCGTCCATCAAAGCGACATGCTTAATCAGAATTTCATTTTCTTCACTTAACTTCACTTCACAATGTGGCAAGGCTTTACCAACAGAGCCAAACTTAATACCATCGTTGAGTGTAACGTGAGAATAACAGCAATTTTCTGTCATAGCATAAGCCTCTTGAATTGGAATACCTAAACGCTCAAACCACTTGAGTGTAGATACTGGCGTGGGTGCTGCTCCTGTAAAAATATTTCTAGCTTCCTGCAGCCCTAAACCAGACTTTACCTTTTTCTTAATGAGTGATGAAACGAAAGGAATAGACAGTAAAACGTTTAATTTTTTCTGTGGCAATTTGCCCAATATACCTTGTTGGAATTTGGTCCATATACGAGGCACTCCTAAAAATGCTGTTGGCTTGGTATCGGCTAAATTTTGTGCAAAAGTATCTAAGCTCTCGGCAAAAGACACCATACCACCAGAATACAAACTTCCCATTTCCACTAACAAACGCTCAGCAATATGACATAAAGGTAGATACGAGAAAAAACGTTCTTCTGTTGCCAATCCTAAAAGTGGCACGGCATTAGAAGTTGCAAAAGAAAAGTTATAAAACTTATGCATCACCCCTTTAGGCATACCTGTAGTTCCTGAAGTATAAATGATGGTAGCCAATTCGTTAGGTTCACGCACCACATTCTCGGTCATAGGCTGGATATCTTTTATCAAATCGTCCCAAACAGGATAGCCATCTTCACTATAAAAAGGAAAGGCTATACAAGGTAAATCTTTAGTAACACCGGGACGCATACTTTCGAAATCGTCTAACTTACCAACGAATAACAATTTGGCCTCACTGTGCTCTAAAATTTGTGTGATACTCTCTGCTTTTAAATTCGGATACAAAGGCACCGAAACGTGTCCAGCCATCATAATAGCTAAATCGGAAATAATCCAATGGGCACAGTTTTTGGATAGAGTAGCTATTTTACTATTGGCAGGAAAATCCAAAGATTTTAAATAAGCTGCCATCT
Source organism: uncultured Flavobacteriales bacterium (assembly GCA_913041085.1). Classification (GTDB taxonomy): domain Bacteria; phylum Bacteroidota; class Bacteroidia; order Flavobacteriales; family UBA7312; genus UBA8444. The sequence goes on from CAJWHN010000054.1 coordinate 1,374, forward strand.
TTCTGACTTGTGTGGCCGTTTCCGACCAAGTCCAATGGTGCCATTCGCCATTTATGGGTTGGCGCATATATAATTTATTGGGCGTTTCTTTCTCCCAATGGTAAAACATCTCTAGTGGTGACTTGTAATCTTGCATAGGTACTTATATTTAAAGGTTCAAATATAAACTTTTTACAAAACCCATTTCAGAGCCAACTGAAAAAGTACATGTCAATGGTAATGTATTTTGCGCATTGATCCAGACCCCTGACTATGTGTTTGAAAAGTATTATAACAAAGCTAGCGAATTAGAAAATGACTACGAATTTATTAGCCTTGAAGAAGTTGAGAATTTCGTTAAAAAGCACAAACACCTGCCCAATGTTCCCTCAGCAAATGACGTTAAAGAAAAAGGAGGTATTGTTGTAAACAAATCTGCAGAAATAAACCTCGAAAAAATAGAAGAACTTTTTCTTCATATCATCGAAATGAACGAAGAAGTAAAACAACTCGAAGCTCAACTAAAAGCATTAAAAAACGAAATATAAAATATTCTCTGAATATTATTGTACCCGATAGTCAAATTTTTCGCTAGCCAAATCTTGATTGGCTTTAACGATTTTTTGTTTCATATTCATCTTAAACTCTACCATTCTTGCGTGTAGAGCATCATCAGAAGTTGACAAAATTTGTCCTGCTAAAATACCAGCATTGTAGGCCGCATCTAGTCCTACCGTTGCAACAGGAATACCAGGAGGCATTTGTAAAATAGATAATATACTATCCCAACCGTCAATAGAGATTGATGAACGACAAGGAACACCAATAACTGGCACTGTAGCAAAGGCTGCTACTACACCCGGCAAATGAGCTGCACCACCTGCACCAGCAATAATAACTTTAATACCACGTGCGTGGGCATTGGTTGCAAATTCTTCTACCTTCTCAGGTACACGGTGTGCTGACAAGGCATTAATCTCAAAAGGAATTTGCATACTATTTAAAAAATCTGCGGCTTTGCGCATTACGGGCATATCCGATGTACTACCCATTATTATACTTACTACTGCTTTCATTATATATTGTTACTAAATTAATGCTGCGAATTTAAAAAAAAGAGAGAATATATTTATCTAAAAAAGATTAAGTTTAAACACTTAATCCTTAAACACATTGCTCTATATCGTGCTAATTGTTGTAAATTCGCAAATATTTAGAATGGTACAACTACACGACAAAACCTTTGAACCTTTCCTTTCGGAATTAGAAATTCAAGAAATCGTAAAGGAAATGGCTCATAAAATGGGAGTTTTGAAAGATGAAAAGCCCCTATTTATTATCATTTTGAAAGGTTCTTTCATTTTCGCTTCTGACCTAGTGAAAGCCCTTGATTATGATGTCGAGCTATGTTTTATGCAGCTCAAGTCCTATGAAGGAACACAGAGCAGTGGTAAAATCAAAGACATTATGGGAATTCCCCAACAAATTAAAGGACGAACATTAGTAGTCGTTGAAGATATAATAGACACAGGAAATACATTAGAATACCTCAACCAACACTTATTGGCAGAACAACCACAAAAGATTTATTATGCTAGTTTGTTACTCAAACCTAGCGTCTATAAAAAACCTTTAACTATTGACTTTGTAGGAAAAGAAATACCCAACGAATTTGTAGTGGGCTATGGATTAGATTATGAAGAATTAGGAAGAACCTTAACACAAATTTATAAACTCAAAATCTCATAATATGCTCAATATCGTATTATTTGGACCACCAGGTGCAGGAAAAGGCACACAATCTCAATTACTAATAGACCAATACCACTTGATGCATCTCTCTACTGGCGATATTCTAAGAGGCGAAATTGCTCAAGGCACTGAACTTGGTCTGAAAGCCAAAAGCATTATGGATAGAGGCGACCTCATTCCTGACGAAGTAGTAATTAGTATGATACGTTCTATCTTAGAAAAAAATCTCAATGCTAAAGGCTTTATCTTCGATGGCTTTCCCAGAACTACTACTCAAGCTGAATCCTTAGATGAAATGTTAGACGAGCTTAACACCTCGATTTCTACAATGCTATCGTTAGACGTGGACGACGATGAGCTGACAAAAAGACTACTAGAACGTGGTAAAAGTAGTGGGCGAGCAGACGATGCTAATGAGTCTATCATTAGAAATCGTATTCAAGAATACAACAATAAAACAGCACCGCTAAAAGAGTTTTACACCCAACAAAATAAATTGCAATCTATTGAAGGTGTAGGTAGTATAGATGCTATTAATGCTAAACTCTGTGAAGCTATAGACCAACTCTAATGAAAGTTAAAAATTCCAACTTTGTCGATTATGTCAAAATCTTTTGCCGTTCAGGCAAAGGTGGAGCGGGTTCTGCCCACTTTTTAAGAGATAGAAATACTGCTAAGGGTGGTCCTGATGGTGGTGACGGTGGTCGTGGAGGTCACATTATCATTCAAGGTAATGACCAAATGTGGACATTACTTCACCTCAAATACCAAAAACATCTTTTTGCTGAACACGGCGGCTCTGGTAGTGGCAACAAAAAAATTGGTAAGGACGGACAAAGCAAAACAATACAAGTACCCCTAGGTACTGTGGCTAAAAATGCCGAAACAGGAGAAATCCTATTCGAAATTACAGAACATCAGGAGGAACAAATTTTGCTAGAAGGTGGTAAAGGTGGAAGGGGAAATGTACACTTTAAATCCCCTACCAACCAAACACCTCATTATGCTCAACCCGGAATGGACAGCCTTGAAGGTTGGTTTATTCTCGAATTAAAAATACTTGCCGATGTAGGTTTAGTCGGTTTTCCTAATGCTGGAAAATCAACACTTCTTTCCGTAGTATCTGCCGCTAAGCCAGAAATTGCCAACTATGCTTTTACAACACTTGTGCCTAATTTGGGTATTGTTTCCTATCGTGATGAGCGTTCTTTTATCATGGCAGATATACCCGGAATTATTGAAGGAGCAGCTGAAGGCAAAGGCTTAGGATTACGTTTTTTAAGACACATAGAAAGAAACTCCACTTTATTATTTCTTGTTCCTGCTGATAGTGATGATATTCTAAAAGAATACCATATTCTTCTTGGTGAATTAAAGAAGTATAATCCCCAACTTTTAGATAAAAACAGAATATTTGCTATCAGTAAATCGGATATGCTAGACCAAGAACTAAAAGATGAAATAGCTCAAGATTTACCTCAAGATATGACATGCCTATTTATCTCGTCTGTTGCTCAGCAAGGGCTAATGGAATTGAAAGATGCGATTTGGCAAAAATTGAATGAATAATGGAATGGCTCATCGAATTAGATAAAAATTGTTTTCATCTGATAAATCAGTCAGGCTCAACGACATGGGATAGTCTCATGCTTTTTGCTAGTCATAAATTGTCGTGGATACCTTTATACATTCTTTTAGTTTATCTCATTATAAAGGAAAAGGGCAAAGAAAGTATTTGGATTTTAGCAAGTATAGGTTTAGTTATTGCTTGTTGCGATATGGGAAGTGTATATCTTTTTAAAAATACTTTTCAGCGTTTGCGACCTTGTCATTTCTTCGATGAATTACGACTAGTTTCAGAAAGATGTGGTGGACAATATGGCTTCATTTCCTCTCACGCTTCTAATGTTTTTGGTCTAGCTGTAGTGGTAGGTAAACTGATGAATAAGAAGATTTTATTTGTGGCCTTATTGCTTTGGGCTGCTGGAGTTGCATACTCTAGAGTATATCTAGGCGTTCACTATCCATTGGATATTCTAGGTGGTATGCTATGGGGAACTTTTGCAGCTTTAATAATCGTTTCTCTTTATAAGAAATATAGAATATGAAACAGTTTAATTGGATATGGTTCGTTTGGCTACTTCTAGTCATCTTATGGAACTACATTTGGGTAGATGTACCACCTCTAGCCGATGTGCTTGTTGCAATTTTTCTTTCTATTTTAGCTTATCAATTTAATTTAAAACTCAAAAAGTGAAAAAAATCATATTAGTGTTGTGTGTTATGCTTTGGGGTATTTCTCAAGCTCAAGAAAAACCTAAACTTGTAGTAGGTATAGTAGTCGATCAAATGCGCTACGATTATGTTTACCGTTTTTGGAATCAATTTGGAGATAATGGATTTAAAAAGTTGGTAAATGAAGGATATTTCTTAAGAAATACTCACTACAATTATACCCCAACCTACACAGGCCCAGGACACGCTAGTATATTTACAGGCACTACTCCTTCTGTACATGGAATTATCGGAAATAACTGGTACAATAAAGCTGACGGTTTATCGGTATATTGTGCTGGTGATGGCAATTCAACTACTGTCTGCGATTGTGATAACCACATAGACGTAGAATCTACAGCGGGTAAAATGTCACCTCATCGTATGCTTACTACAACTTTTTCAGACGAACTAAAATTGTTTAGCCCACAATCCAAAGTATTTGGTATTTCGATAAAAGATAGAGGAGCAATACTTCCCGCAGGACATACTGCTAATGGTGCTTTCTGGATGGGTAAAAGTGGAGAATGGATATCTAGCTCTTACTATTACGAACAACTACCCGAATGGTTAATAGAATTTCAACAAAAGAAACCCGCTACTAGCTATTTTAAAGGGGCCTGGAAAGGCCGAGGATTTGGCTACCCTATGGATAGCCTACTAGCAAGTAAAGGTCCAGCATCTGTAAAAAGTACTCCTCAAGGAAATACCTACCTCAAAGACTTAGCTATTGAGCTAATTAAATCAGAAGAATTAGGAAAGGATAATATTACAGATGTATTGACACTAAGTTTTTCATCGACTGATTACATTGGTCATCAATTTGGACCACATGCTCAAGAATTAATCGATACATACATCAAATTAGATAAGGATATTGCCGAAATATTGAAACACATAAACTCTACAGTAGGACAAGAAAATGCTTTAATATTTCTAACCGCAGACCATGGCGTGGTTAGTGTACCTAATGAATTGAAAGCTAAAAAAATACCTGCTGGTTATTTTGATGCTTCAAACTTAACAACTGAACTGAATAATCATTTATCAAAAAGATATGGAAACAATACGTGGGTTTTAAAATATTCTAATCAACAGTTTTTTCTAAATCGTAAGCTAATAGAAGAACAAAAACTTAGTCATCAAGAAGTACAACAACTTGCGGCTGATTACTTGATTGGTGTAGAGGGCGTACAGTACACCTTCACCGCTCATCAACTACATCACAACGAATATCAAAACAGCTTTTACTCTCTTATTCAAAAAGGCTTTAACCAAAAGCGTTCTGGCGATGTCGTTATTGCTTTAAATTCAGGGTGGATAGAATGGAACTCGCCAACAGGAACAACACACGGCTCATGCTTTAGTTACGATACGCATGTTCCTTTGTTATTTTGGGGTAAAGGCATACAACAGGGTGTTTTTGACGAATACATTTCTATCTGTGACATAGCACCTACAGTGAGTACTTTATTAGGTATTTCTTTTCCTAACGGCTGTACAGGTCAACCCATCAGAAGTATTACCGAATGAAGGTAGTTCATAGCTCAACATATGATATCAAAATTGGCAAAGGTAGTCTACAAACTATCCAACATTCAAGGTATTCGGCAATTGCCATTTTGGTAGATGAACATACTAAAGCGAATTGCTTAGATATCATTCTCAAAGAAAGTCAAATCAAACCTAAGCTAATTATTGAAATTCATTCAGGCGAAGAACACAAAAACATTTCTAGCTGCGAACACATTTGGCAACAACTGACCAACGCTCAATTTGACAGAAAATCACTTCTCGTTAACCTAGGCGGTGGCGTCTTAGGAGATATGGGTGGATTTGCTGCCTCCTGCTACAAAAGGGGTATAGATTTCATTCAGGTACCCACCACCCTACTAGCTATGGT
>CAJWHN010000055.1 GCA_913041085.1 uncultured Flavobacteriales bacterium
GCGATAGGTTTGGCGAGTCCACGCACCAAACGGGTGCTTTTTTCTTCTTACTATCAAGAACAATAGGGGCGTCTTTTCGATTATACCTAGTGGCGAATGTAATGCAGATTGCCATTTTTGACGCTTGGAACGTTCCTTTTTGGCTAACTGTATCTCTCACCATTATACTCATTTGGATATACACTTTTAGAAGTGGCATCAAAACTATTATCTGGACAGATACCTTACAAACCTTATTTATGCTTTTGGCAGTGGGTGTGAGTATATGGCTCATTTCGGATAAAATGGGTTTAAGTTTGGTGGAATTGAGTCATACTATCAGACAGAGTCAGTATTCTCAGGTATTCTTTTGGGAAGGCAAACAACACTTTTTGAAGCAGTTCCTTTCAGGTGCTTTCTTAGCCATAGTAATGACAGGATTAGATCAAGACATGATGCAAAAAAACCTTTCTTGTAGAAGTCTGTCAGATGCCAAAAAGAATATGTATTCCTTCAGTGTGGTGCTTATTGTAGTCAATATCTTTTTTCTAGCTCTAGGGGCTATGTTATACCTCTATGCCGAGCAAATAGGTATTGACATTACTAAAGGCGATGATTTGTTCCCCCTAGTGGCTTTAAAAGCCGATTTGGGCTTGGGTGTAGGTATCTTCTTTATTTTAGGCTTGATAGCGGCAGCCTATTCTAGTGCCGATTCGGCACTTACCTCACTAACGACTTCTTTCTGTGTAGATTTTCTGAATATAGAGCAGAAAGCAGAGCGACAACAAGTACAAACCAGAAAATGGGTGCATGTAGGCTTTTCGGTGGTTTTGGTCTTGGCTATTCTTATTTTCAAAGCTATAAATGACGACAGTGTTATATCGGCACTCTTTAAGGTAGCAGGTTATACCTATGGTCCTTTGTTGGGACTGTTTGCTTTTGGTATTTTCACGAAATGGAATATTAAAGAAAGGGTAGTACCCATAGTGGCAGTTTTATCTCCTTTAATAGCCTATTTCTTACAGCTTTATATTCCTTTTGGTTTCGAATTACTGATGGTCAATGGAGGGATTATGTTCTTGGGATTATGTCTATTAATTAAAAGAGCTTAAAAGCGTCTTTCAACACCTAATCCTATTCTTCGTTTTGTTTCGAATTGTTTATCTAGTGTTCTACTAAAGCCTAAAAATATATCGGCAACCCATTTGTTTTTGTTAACAAACTTACCGCCAATTGCTATTCCTAAGCCTGCGTATCCCTGAGATATTTCTTCATCATTTTCAATAACATTATATCTGTTGACACTCCACTCAACAAATAAGCCAGTAGTGTTAATTCGATTTAAAAAAAACAGTCTGTAGTATGCTAGTATATTTGATTTGTACAAGGCTGTATGTTCTTTGCTTAAATCATACATGTGTTCTAAACCAACAGAGCTGTCTTCACCAACAATTCTTTCGTAACTAATGGACTCAACACCTTGTAAAAAATAGGAGGGACTGACTTTAATTTCGTTTAGTAAATAGGGTGATTTTCTTCTTGTGAATAGCTTGCAATTGAAGAAAGTAGTAGGCTAATAAGGAGTAGTTTTTTCATAATATTTTTTTAATAGTAGTTTGCTTTAAGAATACTCAAATATATAACTTAACGAAAACTATTCAAATAGTTTTGGCTATAATTTCTACCACCTTATGTAGCTTCAGTAGTTTGAGTTTTTTTATGTTGTGTATATAGCCTGTACGTAATGGCTAGACCACTTACTATCATAGCCAAGGAAATGAGTTCTGCCTGAGTAATCTCTTGTCCAAACAAGATGTATTTAGTGTTCACTCTTATTTTCTCAATGAAGAAACGTTCTAGACCATTAACTACCATATATATACCGAATAACATACCCGCAATGTTTATGCGTTTGCGTAAGTACCACAATAGAGCAAATAACCCTAATGCCATTATAATTTCATAGATAGGAGTAGGGAAGACAGGGTGTAGCAATTCGTTGCAATACGGGCCAATACAACCTTCTATTGGTACACCAGCATTGATGACGTTGTGAGGGTAGGTGTAAGCCCACGCCCAATCGGGTAAAAAGCTGAACCATTCGGGTTTAGGTGCTAGATTGGTTATTCCCCAATCGCCATCGCCAGAAAAGTGACAACCCATACGTCCTATTCCGTAAGCTAACATCAGTCCGGGTGCGGCAGCATCACTAATGATTTTGTAGTGTATACCGTAATTTTTAGCATAGTAGATAACAGCTATTGCTCCACAAATTAAGCCTCCATAAAAGGTAAGTCCACTAAAGGATAGCAATTGTCCAATAGGGTCGGCCAAAAAGTCATTAATATTTTCTAGGTTGTGAAAGATTTTAGCTCCTAAAATACCTGCAACAGCAGCTATCATAGTAATGTTACCAACTAATTGGTAGGGGTGAACCGTTTCATTGACTGTTTTGGGTTGGTCCAATTCTTGTTTTTTATACTCTCTATATTTTAAAAAGGCGTTTAGTATAGCCCCTAAAAGCCCCCCTATAAAATGACCTTCAGTAGATAAGATAACTGCTTGTGGATTGCCTGCAAATTCTGAGTAGTTCAGAGCAGCATAAAGCAATTTGTAACCTATAATAAAGCCTATGGCAGCAGCAGAAATTAATTGATTAGTACTTATTTTTTGACCTATCAACTTGGGACGTTTTACCGCTTTTATTAAGCCAATTTTTTCTTTACGTTTCAGTTCTAAAGCCAAAGTCCAGCTAGAAAAAATAAAGGCTAATGCCACAAAAAAACCAAAGGTTTGTATTGGTAATGGTATATAGACACCAAAAAGGTCGTTGAGTAAGTAGCTAATGTTTGGATACATAAGGGCTTATTTAATGTGATTCAAAGATATAAATTCCATCTTCATCTATAGTTTTAAGTTTTGTTGGCATAAGTTGGTTTATCCACTCGCTTTTAAAAGGAGCTTTTACACGAATGTAATTTTCTGTAAAACCGTACATAAATCCGTCTTTATTTTCATCTTCAAACAAAACGGTACGTACACTGCCTTGTTGTTGTTCATAAAATTGTCTTTTCTTCTTAGCGGAAAGTACTCTCAACATTTTACTCCTTTTATGTCGTATACCTTTATCGACTACATTATCCATCTCGGCTGCTTTGGTGTTGGCTCGTTCAGAATAGCTGAAAACGTGTAAATAGGAAATGTCTAGTTCGTTTAGGAAATTATAGTTTTTTAAAAAATGTTCTTCTGTTTCTCCGGGAAAACCTACAATGACATCTACGCCAATACAACAATGTGGCATTAAAGATTTTATGGTGTATACTCTATCGACATATAAGTCGGTCAAGTAACGTCTTTTCATTTTTTTCAAAATATCGTCAGAGCCAGACTGTAAAGGAATATGAAAGTGGGGAACAAAGGCTTTAGAATTAGCTACAAATTCTATGGTTTCTTTCTTTAAAAGGTTGGGCTCAATCGAAGATATTCGTAATCTATTAATACCCTCTACTTTATCTAGTCCTTTGACCAAGTCTAAAAAGGTGTGTTGGTGTTTTTTATTGCCAAATTCTCCTTTGCCATAATCGCCAATATTAACACCAGTTAGAACGATTTCTTGTATGCCTTTTTCGGAAATGGCTTTTGCATTATTAAGCACATTTTCTAGTTTGTCACTTCTACTAATACCACGTGCTAAAGGGATAGTACAATAGGTACATTTATAGTCACAACCGTCTTGTACTTTCAAAAAAGCTCGGGTTCTGTCGCCAATAGAGTAGGCATCAACAAAAAAATTAGCGTCATCTATTTCGCAAGAATGAATTTCTGTATGCTCTTTTTTACTCAAGTCATTGAGGTAATGATTGAGTTTAAACTTTTCTGTTGCACCAAGCACCAAATCAACCCCGTCAATTTGTGATATTTGTTCTGGCTTTAACTGTGCATAACAACCTAATACGACTATAAAGGCATCTGGTGAGGTCTTTAAGGCTGTACGAACTAGACGTTTACACTCTTTGTCTGCATTTTCAGTTACTGAGCAAGTATTAATGACATAAATATCAGCAACTTCCTTAAAATCAACTTTTTGATAGCCCTCTTTAGTCAATTGTCTAGAAATGGTAGAGGTTTCTGAAAAGTTAAGTTTACAACCTTGGGTGTAATATGCAACAGTAGATTGATTTTCCATCGCCTGCAAAATTAACTTTTTCTGTTGTTTATTATGTTTATGTTTGAATAGAATACAAAAAAAATAGATTTAGTGTAACCTTTACAATATTCTATGCGTAGAATAAAGTGCTGTCAAAAGCAATGTGTCGTTTTTTTATAGTTTTTTTTTCAAAATTCATTTTCCAGTCTTGTTAGAAGACTACATCTTGACAAATGCAGAAATAGCAAAACGTTTTTTAACGCAGTGACGCTAACCAATTGATGTAGTTCATTAAATCCGATAGCCGACATTTCGATTTATATTCCAACAGACTGGATTTTGAATTTTTTATTTGTGTATTTTTAGCACCAATGACAGCTTCTTCATTTCGACATTTTATTTTCTTTTTAATTATTGTAGTGTTCTTCTCTTGCCAAGAAAAACATTCTGATGAGAACTTATCTATTTTCAGATATAATGAAGCGGCAGGGATTAATAGTTTAGACCCTGCTTTTGCCAAAGACCAAGCTAATGTATGGGTGGCTAATCAAATTTTTGACGGTTTAGTTCAAGTCGATTCTCAACTTAATGTAATGCCTTCTATTGCTCACTCTTGGACTATTTCAGAAGATGCTCAAAGTTATACCTTTCATCTAAGAAATGATGTGCTTTTTCATCAGCATTCCTTGTTTGAAGATTATCAAGATAGGGTGGTCAAGGCAGATGATTTTGTTTATAGTTTTAATCGTTTGACTGACAAAGCGGTATCTTCTCCAGGTGCTTGGATAATGAACAATGTTGACTATTATGAGGCTATTAACGATAGCACTTTTTTTATTCGTTTGAAAACTCCTTTTCCTCCTTTTTTAGGTTTACTAACTATGCCGTATTGCTCTGTTGTTCCTAAAGAAATTGTTGAAAACACTAGCTTTCGAGATACGCCAATTGGTACAGGGCCTTTTCATTTTCAATATTGGAAAGAAAATGTAAAACTCGTATTAAGGAAAAATGAGAATTTTTATGAAAATGGATTGCCATTACTAGATGCTATTGCAATTACCTTTATAAAAGATAAGCAAACAGCCTTTTTAGAATTTATCAAGGGTAATTTGGACTTTATCTCTGGGCTAGATGCTTCTTATAAAGATGAAGTACTTACGCCACAAGGTCAACTGCAAGAGAATTATATTGGAAAAATACAACTACAGACCTTACCCTATCTCAATACCGAATATTTGGGTTTTTTGATGGACGAAAATAATTTGTCAGCATCACAATATTTGGCAGTTAGAAAGGCTATCAATTACGGCTTTGACAGACAAAAAATGATTACCTATTTGCGTAATAACATTGGAAGCTCTGCAAATGAAGGTTTTGTACCAAAAGGTTTACCATCATTTACAGATAGTTTGCGAGGTTACGATTACAATCCAGAAGTGGCAAGGCAATTATTAGCAGATGCAGGAGTATCAACTCCACTTACAATAGAGCTCAATACTACAAGTTCCTATTTAGATTTGTGTGAATTTATTCAAAATCAATTGGCTGAAGTGGGTATTCAACTAGAGATAAATATTAATCCACCCTCTACACATAGACAAATGGTTGCTACTTCAAAATTAGATTTTTTTAGAGGTTCGTGGATAGCAGATTATGCCGATGCTGAAAATTATTTAGCATTATTTTATTCAAAGAATTTTTGTCCAAACGGACCGAATTACACGCATTTTTCAAATCCAACCTACGATAACTATTACGAATTGGCTCTAAAAGAGGTTAATCTTGAAAAAAGACGTTCTTATTATCATTTGATGGATCAAATGATTTTAGATGAGGCGGCTATTGTTCCTTTATATTACGACCAAGTAATACGATTTGTGCAAAATGATATTGTTGGTTTTGAATCCAATGCCATGAATTTATTAGAATTGAAAAGCGTTCAAAAGCTTAAGCCCTAGTTGAAAGTGCTAACAATAGGGAAGTGGTCAGATAAATAGACCTCTGTTGTTTTGAAACTATTAATTTTAAATTCTGGGCTGTGTAAAATATAATCTATTCTAAGTGTAGGAAATTTTCCATTATAAGTCTGCCCTAATCCCGTTCCAGCATTAGTAAAGCTATCATTCAAACCTTCTGAGAGTTGCTTATAGCTAAAAGAAGTGGGTGTGTCGTTGAAATCGCCACACATAATGATTGGGTATGGTGAGGTGCTCATATGTGCTTTTATGGCTTTGACCTGTTTTGCTCTTTTGAAAAAAGATGTTTTAAGTCGTTCAATGATGCTTTCAGCTCCTTCTACGGAAGGTCTGTCTAAAAACTCATAATCTTCTTTTTCAAACCAATTCGATGCTAAATGAACATTGTAGACTCTAATACTATCGCCAGCTATGGCTATATCACTATAAATACAAACGTTATTGGTTCTTTCCCCAGAAATACTAACTGTTCCATTTTTAAAAATAGGGAAGTTGGAATAGGTTGCCATTCGCCAACTCTTTCGTTTACTCTGTAGTCCAATATGACTGTGTGGGTAGTTTAGTTTTGGCAGTTCTTCTGGAGCGTAAAATTCTTGTAGGCAAAGAATACTTGCGGATTCTTTGTTTAGATATTCTATAATTTCTTGCTTTACATCGTCCTTCTTAATCCAGTTGTAGGCATTGAATAAACGTACATTGAAACTCATTACCGAAAATTCTGCCTCTGTGTCACTTTCTTTCTCTTGTATATTAATGAGGTTTTGAATGTGTCCATAGCCTAGCAATATGATAATAATATTAGCCCAAAAATGTTTTTTGAAACGTATGAGCCAATAGATAGTAAATAAAAGATTGATGAGTAATAAAAAAGGATAGATTAAACCTAATAAGGCGACAGGCCATAAGAAAGTGTCGGGGCTAATATATGATGAGGCATAGGACAAAAAAAGTGCGAAAAGCAACAACATATTTAGTATGTACAAGATGCCGTTTAGCATATCTTTATTTTTTACTAGCTTTAAATAGGGTTTCTTTTTCTTCTTTGTTTAAGCTTTCGTATCCAGATTTTGCAATCTTATCTAGTATTTTATTGATTTTATCTTGGTCATTGCTTTTATTCTCTCTCCACTGGTCATCAGTCATGGGTCGTTTATAAGCTGTTTTTAAC
>CAJWHN010000056.1 GCA_913041085.1 uncultured Flavobacteriales bacterium
GAATAATAGCTTTGATTTGCAATAATGATTTTGCAACTTGCTTGGCAGTTTCAATGTCTAAAATCATAGCGCTAATGTATGAAGTTTTTATAAATCATCATTCCTTAATTTTATCTAATTCTGTGGCAAAATCTCCCTATACTCAACACGATTATAATGAATCGTTTAATTGGGCTGATTTTATAAAAAATATACCACAAAAAGGCACTTTAAAATTATGGGTAAAATCTGATGATATTGAGTCTTCTTGGTGTAGCTTTAAAGCAGAGTTTGAACTTATTGTAGCTGCTGGTGGTTTAGTTAAAAAACATCAAGATTATCTATTCATATATAGAAATGGCAAATGGGATTTGCCCAAAGGAAAGTTAGAAAACAATGAAGATGTTGCCGAATGCGCTGTAAGAGAAGTTGAGGAGGAATGTGGTATTAAAGACTTGGCCCTTGAACACAAGCTTATTGAGACTTACCATACATATTTGATGAATGGTAAAATGGTATTAAAAGAAACACACTGGTATCTAATGAATTCGTCCTACTCGGGGGCATTTATTCCGCAAAGGGAGGAGGGCATAGAAAAAGTAGAGTGGAGAAGTAAAAATGATATTCCTGAATTGATGAAAAATTCTTTTTCTAGCATTAAAAAAGTAATTGATTCGGAAAGAAATTAAAGCTTGATTTCTTCTGGAACAAATTGACTAACATCACCGCCATTTTTGATAATATCTCTTACTAATGTTGAGCTGATGTGTGAGTATTTGGCTTCTGTTATAATAAATATAGTTTCTATGTTATTTTGCATAGAATGATTCATTTGAGCTATTCCTTTTTCGTATTTAAAATCGTGAGAATCTCTCAAGCCTCTGAGGATATAATTAGCCTTTACGGTGATACAATGGTCAATAGTCAGCCCTTCGTATCTCATTACTTTTACTTTATCTTCTTTGGCGAATACGTTTTCAATCCATTGCACTTTTTCTTGAATAGAGAAGTAATCATTTTTAGATGAATTAATACCTACACTAATTATAATTTCGTCGAAAAGAGGTAGGGCTCTATTCACAATGGACTGATGCCCTTTTGTGAAAGGAGAAAAAGAACCAGGAAAAACTGCTATTTTTTTAGTCATGCGTTAAAGTTAAAAAAACTAAACATTACTCGACCATATTGACGTACATTTTTAAAATAATTATCATCACTAAAGTCTGTGTATTTATCATGCTCAATCACTAATGTTCCCTCGTTCTCTAAAATGCCTTTAGAAAAAATAAGCTTAGGAATATCTTTTATTCTGTAGAGGTCATATGGAGGGTCAGCGAATATGAAATTATATTTTTCCTTGTTGGATTTAATAAATCTAAAGACATCGGAGCGAATGACTTTATTGTGTAACCCCAATCCTTTATTAGTTCTTTTTATAAATTGAATGCAATTAAAGTTGAGGTCAACAGAAGTAATTTGTGAGCAACCTCTAGAAGCAAATTCATAGCCAATATTTCCTGTTCCTGCAAAAAGTTCCAAAAGTTTAATTTCTTCAAAGTCTATGGAATTGTTGAGTATATTAAATAGACTCTCCTTAGCAAAATCTGTTGTCGGTCTGACGGGTAAACCTCTTGGAGCAACAATGGATTTACCTTTATATTTTCCGCCAATTATTCGCACAGGTGTTGGTGTAAAAGTGTGTAGTGTTCGTGTTCCAAGAGTGAATCTATATTTGGACTTAACTTAACACTTCGTTTTGCAAAATTGACATGGCGTATGTATGTATAGGCTAAATCATAAAATTCGGAATCTTTTTTAACATCGCCCATCAATTCTAGTAAAAGATGTTCAGGGTTTAATTCTAATTGTTCGCAAACAAAGAGTATGTAGTAGATGCAATCGTGAGCAGTCTTATGGTTAAAAACATTGAAATACAAGAGTTTCGAATGGTCTATGACTGTGATATGCATTTGCTTATAATCAACATTGACAATCATAGTTTTACCTTCACTATTTTTATGTTGCGCTAACATATTAGGAAGATGTATTGAGCTGAAGTGCTTTACTGTACTTTTAGGAAAGAATGTTGTTATGATGTCTTGTTCCCCTTTGGATATTCCGTAAACGGCATAACTTCCTATTGGCTTAACTTCATCAGCTAAACTATCTAGTTGTTCTGTCCTGATATGATTCAATTCTAAGTACTTCTTTCTATCCTCATTTTTGTAAAGGGAGGCGGGTATTAAGGTGTGCTTTTTAGTGCTAATTGTGATGTTTGTTGAAGCATACTCTTGTGATAGCCATTTACTTTTTTCAATAGTAACTTCCAGCTGAGACAAAGAATTGTTATAAGATTCTATAGCTAGAACCTCTGCATTATTTTTGATACAAAAAGAAAATCCATTCAAGCCAATTTGAATGGATAAATGACAATCTTTAATAGATTGCGATTCTAAGGATTTTGTATCAATTAGAGAATGATTTGGTTTATTCGCCCCAGTTTCCATTGATTGATGCGTCTGACATAGAGCCTACTCTTAAGGTATTGTCTAAGTCAATTCCTTTGTTTGTAGCGTCTAATCCGTTAAGAAAAGTGCCAAAAGTTGTAGATACTTCAAATACTTGAACGACAACTTTACCTTTTTCGATATTTCCTGATTCTATACTAAATGTTTCATCAGAAAAAGGCACCATTGATAGCATTTCTAAATCAAAAGGAAATCTACTATCTCTAGTATCTAAATAATCTTGATTATAGATAGTTTGATAAACTGGCACAAATACAGTATCTCTACTTATGATGCCTGCTAAAAGTGCTTGATCTTCAGTTAGAGAGTCAGGAGTTTCGCCAATAGCCTTTACAACTGCTAAAGAATCATTTTTCACAAAAGACAATAAGCTGTTAAAATCACCAGCATAAACTCTGTATTTATCTTTGAAAGCTATCTGTGCAGTTCGAATATCTTTTAAGTCCTGGATAACAGCTGATTTACGGTAGTTGGTTTCTTCTTGAAATTCTTTCAAGCTGATCGGACTTCTGTATACTAACCAAGCTAATATTATAATAACGGGCCAAAGTAATAACTGTACTGTTTTTCTATTCATGATTCTTCAAATAAGTTAACACTCGCAAAGCTACAATTTTTTTAAGGATATTTTGGTAGTTTTGTATCTACTTCATATATCTAATGAATAGCACAAAATTAATCCAACTTTTAAATAATAAATTCCCATTTGAGCCGACTTCTCAACAAATAGAGGTCATTAAGCAACTATCCGAATTTGTAGAAAATTCTTCTTCCAACAGTTTGTTTTTACTCAAAGGTTATGCCGGGACAGGCAAAACAACTCTTGTAAGTTCCCTTATTAATAGTTTGTGGTCTGTAGGCAAAAAAGTAGTTTTACTAGCACCAACAGGTCGAGCAGCTAAAGTATTGTCTGTATACTCAAAGAAAAGTGCTTTTACGATTCATAAAAAAATTTATTGGATGCGTACCAATTCTCAAGGTAATACCTATGTTACTTTACAAGAAAACAAGCATACCAATACTATTTTTGTAGTAGACGAGGCTTCAATGATTCCTGATGCTTCTGATAAAGGTTTTGGAGGAAGGGTACTACTTGACGATTTAATTGAATACGTTTATTCTGGTGTAATGTGCAAGTTGATTTTAATTGGTGATACAGCACAATTGCCACCTGTTCATCTAGATATTAGTCCTGCTCTCGATGAAAATTTATTAGGTATTAAGTACAGAAAAGATGTTTATTCTGCAGAATTGACTCAAGTTGTTCGGCAACAATCAACATCTATGGTTTTAGAAAATGCTATACATTTACGATATAAAATTAGTGCTAATGATTTTGATACTCCACATGTCAAGTGCAATAGTGAGGTGGTAAGATTAGATGTCGGCATGGATATTCAAGAAGCTTTAGAAGACGCTTATTCTAATAGTGGGGTTGAGGGAACAGTTGTCATATGCCGTTCCAACAAAAGAGCCAATTTGTATAACCAGCAAATAAGAGCCCGTATTAGAGGTTTGGAAGATGATATATCAACCGGTGATTTTTTGATGGTGGTAAGGAATAATTACTTCTGGTTACCTGAGGGTAGTAAGGCAGGCTTTATTGCCAATGGTGATATGGTTGAGGTTATGAGAATTTATGAAATCAATGAAATGTATGATTTTAGATTTGCTCGAATATCTGTTCGCTTAATAGATTATCCTGATGAAGAAAATTTAGAATGTATCGTCTTGTTAGATACCTTAACATCAGAAACTCCTGCTATGACTTACGAGGAATATAAAAAACTGTACGATGAGGTGGCTAAAGATTATGCAGATATTCCTAAACGCGCTCAGCGCAATAAAGAGATCAAGCAAAACCCATATTTCAACGCCTTGCAAGTCAAATTTGCTTATGCTATTACGTGTCACAAATCTCAAGGTGGACAATGGGAAAATGTCTTTGTTGAACAAGGCTATTTTACTAGCGATATGCTAAGCAAAGAATATTTTAGATGGCTGTATACCGCTCTGACAAGAACAACAAAAAAGCTACATTTGATAAATTTTAAAAAAGAATTTTTTGAATAATTAATATGAAAAAATTAGTTTCTAAACTGATACTGTATATGTTGGGTTGGAAGGTGGTCAGTGATATACCTACATTAAAAAAGTATGTTATCATTGTCTCTCCGCACACCAGTAATTGGGATTTCATTATTGGCAGATGTTTTGGATACATGCTTGAGATAGAAGCTAAATATCTTGGTAAAAGTCAATTGTTTCGCTTTCCCTATGGATGGATTTTTCGTCTGTTGGGAGGTATTCCTGTTGATAGATCTAAACATAATAATCTCGTCGCGTACGCTATCGATTTGTTTAAATCTTCTAAAGAATTAGTTTTAGGACTTGCTCCGGAAGGTAGTCGATCAAGAGTAGAAAAATGGAAACTTGGCTTTTATCACATTGCAGTTGGTGCTAATATACCTATAGCACTTGCCTATCTTGATTATGCAAAAAAAGAAGCCGGTATTGGGGAGATGTTTCTACCAAGTGGAGCAATCCAAAAAGACCTACAAAAAATAGAAGACTTTTATAAAGGCATTTCTCCTAAATATTCGGAAAAATACAATTCTAAAATATTTTAATCCATTTACAGAGAGTTGATGAGTGCTTCTAATTCAGCTTCTGTTACTGATGTAAGAGTGCTAATAACTTCCACATGGTCTTGTGAAATAGTAGTTGTTACAAAGTTGTAAAAGAATGTCCCATCGCTTTCCGAAATGACTACAAAGGTAACTTCCATACCAACTGGTGTTGAGTAAGATGCTCCCAAATCGAATGTACCATCTGCATCGTAGTCGCTAAGACTTGCTACTGAATTAATATCACTATAATAGATGAAAACAGCCGAATTATCACCGTTAAAAGTATCAGGTAAAACAACCTCAACTTGCGTTAAAGGGTCGGCAGAGTTATAGAAGTAGTCGCAGTTTATCCAGCCTATTGAGTCTATTTCAAAGTTAAAGCTGAAGAAATCTTCAAAAAATGTAGAATCCTGTCCATTGTCATTAGTATTAGTAATAACGGTGTCATCTTCACTTTCGTCCCATCCAAATCCACCTTGATTGTCAAAACTACCATCAAAGAAATCCATAGGAATGAAGTTGTCTGTAGGAATGCTTACCATAACTGGGTCACTGTCGTTGATACTGAGTTGTTGGCCATTTTGAGTGGCATTTAGGTAAACAACACCGCCAGAAACGAGTAGTCGACCACTATGAGTAAATGTTGGGCGATTTAACATCATCATTTCCTTTTTAGTTAATGCTTCAACTAACTCAATGTTAAAACTTCCACTTACTGGATTGTCAAGTGAGTTTATAAAAGTGTTTGAACCAAAGGTATAGACAATGCCTTTGTCTGAGGTTATACTTTGGTTGGACACAGAGCTATTAACATTAATGGTTTGTGTAGCTTCATCTAAATTATCCTCAAAGAATTTGTTGATTTGACTAGAGTTTGGAGTAGTGTTTATGTTTGAAGGTAATATTATTGTTTCCGTTTCTTTTTCACATGAAAAAAAGAATAAAACAGAAATTATCACTACTAAAGGAAATGAAAAATATTTCATAATACTATAGATTTTTAACTATTAAACTCTCACAAGTTATGAAAAATTAATGATTTTAATAAAAAACCATATTAATGGTCTTATTACTTCAAAAAAATATCCCATCAATTTTGATGGGATATTTAAGAAAATTTAAGCCTGGTTTCTTTATGCCATTTTAGCTTTTAGACCGTTGTCTAGGGCCTCTAAAAATTCTTCAGTGACAACATAATGACTTTCGTTTAAGTCTTTGCCATGAATACATAAAGCTAAATCCTTTGTCATTACACCACTTTCAACGGTATTTACACAAACATCTTCTAGAGTTTGGCAGAAGTCAATTAGTAATTGATTATTATCCAGTTTACCTCTAAATGCTAAGCCTCTTGTCCATGCAAAAATAGAAGCGATAGGGTTAGTAGAAGTTTTCTTTCCTTGCTGGTGTTGTCTGTAGTGACGTGTTACTGTTCCGTGAGCAGCTTCTGCTTCCATAACATCACCTTCTGGAGTTACAAGTGTTGAGGTCATCAATCCTAAAGAACCAAAGCCTTGCGCTACAGTATCTGATTGTACATCACCGTCGTAATTTTTACATGCCCATACAAAAGCTCCGTTCCATTTCAAGGCAGCGGCAACCATATCGTCAATAAGACGATGCTCGTAAGTAAGTCCAGCCTCATTAAAAGCACTTTTGAATTCGTTTTGATATACCTCTTCGAAGATATCTTTGAAACGGCCATCGTAAGCTTTTAGGATAGTATTTTTTGTAGAAAGATATAATGGCCAGCCTTTAGCTAGTGCTTGATTAAAGCAAGAACGTGCAAAACCATAGATAGATTCATCGGTATTATACATACTCATAGCTACACCACCTTGTCCTTCAAACTGATAAACTTCCCAACTGACTTCTTCTCCGTTTTCAGGAGTGAATGTCATTGTTAGTTTACCCTTGCCTTGGATTACAGTATCGGTAGCTTTGTATTGGTCACCGAAAGCGTGACGTCCAATACAGATAGGCTTAGTCCAGTTAGGCACTAATCGTGGTACGTTTGAGCAAATGATAGGTTCTCTAAAGACGGTACCACCTACAATATTTCTAATAGTTCCGTTAGGAGAACGCCACATTTTTT
>CAJWHN010000057.1 GCA_913041085.1 uncultured Flavobacteriales bacterium
AGCTTGATCAATAGTGAAAACTAAATTATTATCGATAATAGCGACTTATTCTTGAATAGAACAAAAACGGATTACTGTTCAATTTGCATAATCTTTTCAACTAGAAAAACAAACAACTTCAAAATGAGATTTTGAGCTTATATTCTGAAGAAGAAGCATCAGAAAGATCAAAAGATGTGGTTTATAGAGTACAATTGGGTATATTTGACGAATTGATTGATGTTGAAGGTATTGAAAACTTAACCACTATTCATACTCAAGCACAACAAGTCATTTATATTGCTGGTAAGTTTGATAATTTTAGTTCAGCTAGAGGTTACTTGTTGGAAATGAGCAAGAAAGGTTTCGAAGATGCCTTCATTGTAAAATTTTAACAATGTCCGTTCATAAAAAGGTTTATAAAAAAATAACTACCCACTCGCTTCAAGAAATGAAGCAAAATAAAGAGAAGATATCGATGCTTACAGCATACGATTATACCTTGGCAAAGATTGTTGATTCTGGTGGTGTTGACGTTATATTAGTTGGAGATTCTGCCTCAAACGTAATGGCTGGTCATGAGACTACGCTTCCTATTACTCTAGACCAAATGATATATCATACTGCCTCAGTAGTCAGAGCTGTTGATAGAGCACTAATCGTTGCTGATATGCCTTTTGGTACCTACCAAGGTAATTCCAAAGAAGCCCTCAATTCAGCAATTCGCATTATGAAAGAGTCTGGTGCACACTCTGTAAAAATGGAAGGTGGGAGTGAAATATTAGAATCTGTAGAGCGAATCCTTACTGCTGGTATTCCTGTAATGGGACACCTAGGGCTTACGCCACAGTCTATTTATAAATTCGGCACATATACCGTAAGAGCCAAAGAAGAAGCCGAGTCTAAAAAACTCATTGAAGATGCTTTACTTCTTGAAAAAGCAGGTTGTTTTGCTATTGTTTTAGAAAAAATACCTGCTGAATTAGCGACCAAGGTAGCTAAAAAGTTAAGCATTCCTGTTATTGGCATTGGTGCTGGAAGTGGCGTTGATGGACAAGTATTAGTACTTCATGACATGATAGGTATGACGTACGAATTTAGTCCTCGTTTTTTAAGAAGATATCTCAATTTATACGAAGATATAAAAGGTGCTGTAGGTCAATATGTATCTGATGTGAAAACTACAGATTTTCCTAACGAAAAAGAACAATACTAAATGCTAGAAGTCCTTTACGAGGATAATCACATTATTGCAGTCAATAAAAAAGCGTCTGACATTGTGCAAGGCGACAAGACTGGAGATATACCCCTACCCGAATACGTTAAAGATTATATTAAGAAAAAATATAACAAACCAGGAAAAGTATTTTTGGGTGTAGTACACCGATTAGACAGACCGGTTAGCGGCGTTATACTTTTTGCAAGAACAAGCAAAGCACTAAGCAGGTTAAATGAAATGTTCAGAGAAAAGAAAGTGCAAAAAACGTATTGGGCCATCGTAAAAAACAAACCTCAAAATACAAAAGAAACTCTAGTCCACTATCTATTAAAAAATCAGGCTAAAAATAAATCTCAAGCATTTAGCAGAGAGGGTAATCATGCTTTACGTTCAGAATTAAATTATGAGCTTATCCATTCTTTAGATAACTATCACTTATTGGAAGTCAGTCCAAAAACTGGTAGACACCATCAAATAAGAGTTCAACTTGCCAAAATTGGCTGCCCAATCAAAGGTGATATAAAATACGGTTTTGATAGAACTAATAAGGATAAAAGCATACACCTACACGCCAGGAAAATAGATTTTATTCATCCTGTTAAGAAAGAGCCAATAAGCATAACTGCCCCAACACCAAACGATGTGTTGTGGAAAAGCTGTAAAAGCTATTGAGGGTCGACATCTATTGTGAAGCGAACCGATTTATATTGTGGCATTTTATGTACAGAATCTATTACTTTTAAAATATGCCTTTTTGACTGATTTAAAGACAAGTCAGCACCTATTTTCACTAATATATTTTTAAGGTAACGGTTTTTTATTCTAGATACGGCTGGATATTCTGGACCAAGAACATTTTGACTAAAAGATTGACGTAAAACCAAGGCTAATTCTCTAGCGGCTTGATTGGTTAGATTATAATCTCTATGCGAAACTATAATTGAAAGCAATTTGCAATAAGGAGGATAATTAAAAGTTTTTCTCTCTAGTAATTCGGAATGATACATGCTGAGATAATCGTTTCCTTGTACTGCATGAATTATATCGTGATTGGCAGAATAAGTTTGAATAAGGACTTTACCTTGTTTATTTTTTCTACCTGCCCTACCCGCCACTTGAGCCATTAACTGATAAGAACGTTCATAAGATCGAAAATCAGGGAAATTCAATAAAGCATCAGCGTTTATAATACCAACAAGTGAAACGTGGTCGAAATCAAGTCCTTTGGTTAGCATTTGAGTACCTATGAGTATATCGATATTTCTATCTTCAAAATCGTTAATAATGGTTTGATAGGCATTTTTTCTTCTAGTAGTATCTAAATCTAAACGCTTGATAATAGCGTCAGGGAAAAAAGGCTGTAATTCTTCTTCGAGTTTTTCTGTGCCATATCCTTTAATTTGAACCTCTATACTTGCACATGCTTTACATTTCTTGATTATATGTTCTGAGTATCCGCAATAATGGCACTTTAATAACTGTTGTTGCTTATGATAAGTTAGGCTTACATCACAGCTTTGACAGTTAGCAGTCCAACCACAAGACTTACAACTACATACTGGTGCAAAACCTCTTCTATTTTGAAATAAAATAACTTGTTGTTTATTAAGTAAAGATTTTTCAATCTCATCAAGCAAACGAGGTGAAAAAGCACCTTTCATTTGTTTTCTATGAGTAACGTATTTGATATCCTCAATATCTATCTCAGGCATTTTTACTCCTCCATATCTAGTTGATAGAGTAATTAATCCATATTTTTGAGACAAAGCATTATGATACGTTTCTAATGAGGGCGTTGCTGAAGCTAACAATACTTTTGCTCCAAGTATATTGCCGTACATAATAGCGGTATCTCTAGCGTTGTATCGTGGCGAACTTTGTTTCTGTTTAAAAGAACTTTCGTGCTCTTCATCAACAACTATTAAGCCTAAGTTTTGAAAAGGTAAAAAAATAGATGAACGTGTCCCTAAAACAATAGGAAAACGATTACTATTTAACACTTCAGACCATATCTCACCCCTTTCGTTATTATTGAATTTAGAATGGTATACACCAACGTAATCACCAAAATGTTTTCGTAAACGATTTATAATTTGTGTTGTTAATGCTATTTCAGGCAACAAATAGAGTACCTGTTTGCCTCTAGCAATAACATCTTGTATGAGTTTGATGAAAATTTCTGTTTTACCACTAGAAGTTACTCCATGAAGTAATGCAACATCTTTACTTTCAAAGGATTTTTGAATTTGATTTAAAGCATTTTGTTGCTCATCACTTAAATCAAAAGGAATTAAATCTTCATTATCGTAAACTTCTATTCTTGAAATTTCTTTTTCTTCAATAGAAAATATACCCTTTTTTACCAAAGCATTAAGCGTTTGATGAGAAGATGACGAGGCCTCTAACAATTCTTTGGTAGTAATTGAAGGTGTTTTGTTTTCTTTAGTTAAATCAACGAATGAACGAAAGACTTGCTCTTGCTTTTTAGCATTCTTAAAAATTTTAAAATCGACATCTTTATTTAAACAAGATACAAAACGAACAGATTTAGGCTTATACTGCTCGTTTAACTCTTCCAATAAGAAAATAACTTTTCTAGAGAGTAATGACTTTATGGTTGGAAAGATGGTTTTTTGATTTAATATTTTAGAAACCTCATTTAAAGTCAATTCCTTTTGTATTTCTAAAGCCTCAACAACTAAAAATTCCTTGTCATTTAAGTTGCTTTTATCAACTTCATTCTCCGCGATTTTCAACTTTGTTTCACTAGAAAGTTTTAATACTGAGGGCAATGCCGAATGCATTACATCACCTAAGCTACAACAATAATAATTAGCTATCCATTCCCACAACTTAAATTGTTGATTTGAAATTATTGGCTTATGGTCTAAAACATTAATTATCGGCTTAGCACTATAGTTTTTAGGAGTTTCATTATGTATTTTAAAAACAACAGCTGTATAGAATTTTTTTTGACCAAACTGCACGACTACACGCATACCCTCTTCAATAGCCTGAAATTCAGAAGGCACTTCATAAGTAAAAGTGTTTTGAAGTGGTAAAGGCAATATGACATCAACATAAATCACTACCCACAAAGATGTGAAATTGATTAGAATAATCCATAATAATACTAACAATATATATAAAAGCTAAATGCGTTACAGTCACACATTTATCTTTAAAATTTAAATCATACTTTGAGAACGTCAATATGATTTAAAATATCATACTTGCGGTATGATTAGTGAAGAACATTCACTACACCCATTTTTGTAATGTATTGAGCGTCTTTTCCATAAGCATTGAAAGAGTAAGAATAAGCACCCTCTGGAACAATTTGATTTTTGTACTTACCATCCCAAAACGAATTAATGTCATCTGTAAAATACATTAACTCACCCCATCTATTATAAATGGACATCTCAAAAGTAAGGACATTATGACCCCTTACAACGAGTAACTCATTTTCATCATCGCCATTAGGAGTAAATGAATTGGGTATAAAAATATGAAGGTTACAACCTAATTCAATTAAAATAGAATCAGTTTCATTACAATTATCAGGAAAGCTATAATATATCCAATTCTCTCCTATATTGGCATTAATAGGATGAAAATAATTATTTAAGCTCATGCCCTTTCCTGTCCAAAGTCCGTTTGGCTCTATAGTTGTTAACTGAAATGCACTATCAACAGGACAAACAACCGTATCGATATGAGACATGATTTCAGGATTTTTAAAATCCTTGAAAGCGACAATAGCAACACCTTCATTTTCAATAGATTGACAACCATTAGCATCAATAACTTTGCTAACTACATATGAAGCTGGCTCTTTAACATATGTTGTCATATAGTTGTCTAAAAGTGAACTAAAGTTAATTGAATAATTACCATTACTTAATAACACATTATAAGGTAAAGCATCAGCTTCAACATCAATTCTAATTAGTGTACTATCACCGTCGCACATAATTTCTCCTCCTGTAATTAAAGATTTTGGCAAAGTGTTGTAAGTAATTAAGGCAGAACCACTAGCTGAACCTAGACAATTATTATCCGTCAAAGAGGTAATTGAATAATTACCTGTATAGGTAGCATTTATAGAATGATTGGAGAACATAGCAGTATCAATAAATTGCTGCTCTCCATTGGTATAGCTGATATAATACGGAGCTTGTCCTGTCAAATTTACGTTGAGAGGTAATACAAAAGGTTGTCCTTCACAGATAGCACCTCCTCCATTCAAAACAGCAGTAGGTCTGTCTAATGAAAATACAGTTATATCATCTTGTCCTATACAACCATTAGCATCGGTAATTGTCAAAGCATATGAACCTGCAGGGACTGTTATTTGATCTGTATTCTGCCCATTACTCCAGGTATAACTTATTGGTGCAATTGCATTCAGAGTTTCTATTTCAATAGTCGCATCTTCTCCTTCACAAACTGAAATATCTTCTCCCAAATCAATTTCAACTGTATTTAATTCATTTACGTAAAATGTATCAGATAAAGTAACGCAGTTTATATTACTAGTAACCTCGACAGTATAAGAGCCCTCTCCCACTGTGACATCTTGTTGAGTAGAACCATTACTCCAAAGGTATTGATATACACCAGGAACAGACATCTGTGCAGATAAAGTCACATCGGTTCCACAAGGAATTTCGATGTAGCTAGAATCTTGACCAATATTGTTGGTTACCTCTAAGAAAGGAGACGAAAAACTATTTTCTTCTAAAAAGACATAAGAAGATAATCCGCCATCTGAACCATCTGCTATAGCTAAACGAATATGATAGGTCTCTCCACACTGAACAGCAGCTACAGCTGTCAAAGGAATAGTGAATCCATCGGCATCATCGACAGTTTCTAAGCCTTGATTATTGACAAAATAATCGGGGTTAACTGTTGCATTAACAGAAGATATAGTAACTGGCATAACTACTCCATTATCATCTTCTATAGTCGCAATATTAATACTACCATTTGGAAAAGCCGCAGGACTCGCATAAGGTCCTACTATGCCAGGCCCTGATATAAAGAAACCAAACACATCGTTGTATTGAGAGTTTTCAAAAGCAAAATATTCTTGCGAAGCAAAAACATATTGAAATGTAACCGTATCACTACTTGGAATAAAATCAAATTCTAGAACTGCTACATCGTTTATGTCTTGTACCACAAAATTCTGTCCGATTAAAGCAGGTACACTATTCGCTACATCTAGTAAATCAGGATCTGTAACTGGAGGATTAACATCAATAAAATCACCAAAACCAGCAAAATCAGGGTCAAGAATAGAAATATCACCTGTACTCATCACAATACCACTATTCAATCCTAAATTAGATGCTGTGCCATCGAAAAAGCCTATTTGTATTGAATCACCTTGATAGGTGTGGTTAGAAGCTTCCACGCCATTTCCCAATAAAATATCGTTTACTAAATAAACAGGATTATCATTAGGAGGATCGTTATTTACGGTCAATTGTGCTTGAACAGATAAGAATGAAAAAAAGAAAATAAATAAAAATTTAGTTTTCATAATTAAACTTTGTTTGGTTAAGGTTAAATAATCTTAGAATGATTATTCAAAGAAAATCTTTTCCTGATAACTTATATCTTGTGATGAAATGACTATTACATACAATCCAGGAGCAATAGCATTTCTATTAATTTTAATTTGTCTTTTAAAGGAGTCTTCTTTGACAACTCTACCTCTATAATCTAAAATTTTGATAATATAATCTTCGTCTAAGTTTGAATGTTTAGTCACTTCTACAATCAAACTCTCTTTAACTGGATTAGGATAAATCAATACTTCTAAATCTTCAAATTCTGAAACATCAACAGTATTGCTATAGGTATTGAGTTTACGTCCCTCACAATCGTTAGCATCAGTAGCCACTAGAGTATAATCACCACTTTCAGTAGGGCTAAAAGTAGTTCCGCTAGACTGATAATTACCAAAATACAACCATTCAAA
>CAJWHN010000058.1 GCA_913041085.1 uncultured Flavobacteriales bacterium
TACTCATGACGGTTATCCCTTTTATACCATTGGTCAGCGTAAATTGGGGGTTTCCCTCGGTTTAGAGGCCTCTTATGTTATTGAGATAAAGCCAGAAACCAACGAGGTGGTAGTGGGTACTAAAGAGGACCTCAATAAACAAGAAATGGTTGTTAAGGCTTTGAATTACATCAAGTACGATAGTATTCCAGATAATTTTGAAAGTTTAACCAAAGTACGCTACAAGCATCAAGGAGAACAATCGACCCTAAGTAATATGGACGAGGAAATAAAAGTCTTGTTTCATAAAAAGGTAGAAGGGATTGCTCCTGGTCAGTCTGCTGTTTTTTACGAAGGTAAAGATGTATTAGGAGGAGGTTTTATTGCTAAACAATGAGACTTTTAACGCTACTTATATTACTCCCTTTATTCAGTTTTTCACAAGATAGTCTGTCTGTAAAACTGTGGATTGCTTTTGAAGATAAAGGCAGTTATACGGTCAGTGATTTTACCCCTTCAGAATTGTTATCGCCTCGAGCTATTGAGCGTAGAGCAAAACAAAATATCCCTTTACACTATTCGGATTTACCAATACCTACGGACAACCTTTTGGCCTTACAAGAATTGGGCTTTATAGTCGTCAACAAAAGCAAGTGGTTAAACGGTGTAACTGCCTTATATTCAGGTAGTAATGCAGACACTTTACTGACTTTAGATTTTATTAAAGAAGTAGATTCTTTGCAATTATTTATAGATTTATCAGATGTCAGAAAAGCCTCAAAATTTGATGATATTGTTTTTGAAAACGATTATGGTCAGTCCATAAATCAGATAGAAATGTTGTCAGGGGATAATCTGCACGAACAAGGCTATCAAGGTCAAGGAATACATATTGCCGTACTAGACGCTGGTTTTAGAAAAACTGATGTGATAGATGCATTTACTCATCTATTTGCCAATAATCAGATATTAGGTACTTGGGATTATGTCGATGGCGAATCTTCAGTTTATGAAGATAACTATCACGGTATGTCGGTACTGTCTACTATGGCTGGATATTTGGAAAATGAATTTTTAGGGACAGCACCAAAAGCTAGTTATTGGCTGTTGCGTACCGAAGATGCATCTACGGAAACACTTATTGAGGAATACAATTGGGCAGTAGCTGCCGAGTTTGCCGATAGTGCAGGAGTCGATATTATCAATTCTTCTCTAGGATATACCACTTTTGATTTTACATCTCAAGACCATAGCTACGCCGATTTGGACGGAAAGACAACAGTTATAAGCAGAGCAGCTACTATGGCAAGTCGAAAGGGTATGATAGTATGCAATTCGGCGGGTAATTCGGGCAATAATTCGTGGTATTATATTGGTGCTCCTGCCGATGCCGATAGTATTTTGAGTGTAGGCTCTGTCAATGCTGATGGTTTATCTTCCTCCTTTTCTTCTTATGGTCCTTCTTCAGATGGTAGAGTTAAACCTACAGTTTCAGCACAAGGGGGTAATACTACTGTAATTACTTCCAGTAATGCTATTGCTACTAGTAATGGGACTTCTTTTTCTTCGCCCATTATTGCAGGTATGACGGCTTGTTTGTGGCAAGCCCACTATCAAAAAAGTAATATGCAAATAATAGAGGCTATAACACAGAGTGCCCACTTGTACCAAACACCTGACAATCAAATGGGCTTTGGTATTCCCAATTATTCCCTAGCTAACGCCTTGTTGCTAGATATTGAAGCTATTGATGAAGTGACTTTAGATATTTATCCTAATCCAGTGTCTTCTAATGCTAGGGCATACCTTTATACTGCCAATCATACAGATATCTCATACCGTTTAGTAGATTTACGAGGTCAAGAGATTTTACAAGGTAAAAACGATTGGTCTTATGCCTTGATTTCTATAGAAATTCCAGCTCTACCATCAGGAATATATTTCCTTGAGGCTACCATAGGTGATAAAGTTTTTGTAGAGCGACTCAATGTAGTGGATTAGGATTTTACCTCACTTTGACTTCAAACATCTTTTGCGTACCAATAAAGCCTTTTAAGATATCGCCATTATTCACTTGTCCAACACCAGCAGGAGTGCCTGTATAAATGAGGTCGCCAATTTTGAGGGTGTAAAATTGTGAGATATAGGTTATGATTTTGTCGAAATTAAAGAGCATATCTTTTGAATTACCTACTTGTACAGTGTCACCGTTCTTTTCTAGTGTGAAATCGATGTTGTTAAGGTCTAATTCTTCTTTAGGAATAAAGCTACGGCTGATAACTGCCGAACCGTCAAACCCTTTGGCTTTTTCCCAAGGTAAGCCTTTGGCTTTAACTTCTTCTTGAACATCTCTAGCAGTAAAATCTATACCTAATCCAATTTCTTGATAATATTTATGAGCAAAGCCTTCTTCGATGTGTTTGCCTAGTCGATTGATTTTAATGACCAATTCAATTTCATAATGCACATTGCTAGTAAAATCTGGTATGAAAAAGGGGTGACCTTTTGGTGAAATAGCGGTATCGGGTTTAAGAAAAAATACGGGTTCACTAGTGATAGCATTGCCCAATTCTTTGGCGTGATTGACATAATTCCTTCCTATACAAATGATTTTCATAGCTGCATTTTTCTATTACCGTCTTTATCAAAAATAGCTTTCAATTGTTTTTCTATCACTATTACTCCAATAATTAAACCAGCGACTAGAAATACAGTGGCGTAAAGTATTGTTGTTTCTTGATTGATATTAAAAACGATTCCAATGAGTTGGAAGATACAAGTTAAAGCAGAAACTAATAGCATCATATGAGTACTTCTTTTATTAGCTTCCTTCCAAGTATCTTGGTTTTTCATAGACATAGAAGTTCTATGACCATAAATAAGATTTATTTTCTTAGGAGGAAAATAGAAGAATATTAGGCTTATCACTAGCATTAACGGTCCAATTAAAAGGTGTAAAAAAGTATTTGAACCCTCCATCTTAGAAATCCCTCAGCTTGATTTGCGTTAAAACTTTCTTGGTATAAAGTGGGAAGTCGGCTTGTTGTATCCAAGAAAAGTAGCCCGGGTTAGTTTGTAAAACACTGGCAACGGTTTGTCCTTTGTATTTACCAAAGGAAAAACATTCTTCGTTGTCCTCATTATAGACGATGAAACCAGCCATATCAGCAAAAGGCTTACCTCTTTGTGAAAATTCGGACAAGAAGTCAATATCGTTTTCTAATTCTTGATATCTATCCAGTTGAGCGGTCAAAATTTCGTAGGTAGCCTGTGTATCGGCTTCTGCACTATGGGCATTTTCTAAGTCTTTAGCGCAATAGAATTTATAAGCTGCCGATAGGGTGCGTTGTTCCATTTTATGGAAAATGTTTTGCACATCTACTGCTTTACGTTTTTTCATATCAAAATCTACATCTGCTCTCAAAAATTCTTCTGCTAGTAGTGGTATATCAAAACGGTTAGAATTGTATCCTGCTAAATTGCAGCCTTCCATCATATTTTTGATGTCATGTGCCAATTCTTTAAAAGTGGGTTCATTAGCTACTTTAGCATCGTCAATTCCATGTACTGCAGTAGTTTCTGCTGGTATAGGTATAGTAGGATTCACTAGCCAAGTTTTACTTTCTTTGTTGCCGTTAGGATATACTTTGAATACAGATATTTCTACAATTCTGTCTTTGGCTACGGCTATGCCTGTTGTTTCCAAATCAAAAAATACAATAGGCTTTTTTAGTGATAATTCCATTTAATTTATATACTTGTGTTATCGTCAAATTGCTCGAGGTAATCGGCTACTTTGCGTAAGAAACTTCCTCCTAAAGCACCATCAACAACTCGGTGGTCGTAAGATAGGGATAAGAACATCATGTGTCTAATACCTATTAAGTCGCCATGTGGTGTTTCTATAACGGCAGGTTTTTTCTTGATAGCACCAACTGCCATAATAGCTACTTGAGGCTGATTGATAATCGGTGTTCCCATAACATTACCGAAAGAACCTACATTAGTGAGTGTAAAGGTGCCGCCTTGTATTTCATCTGGCATAAGCTGATTGTTACGTGCTCTATTAGCCAAATCATTGACGGTTTTAGTAATACCCATTAAATTCATTTGGTCTGCACCTTTAACTACGGGAACAATAAGGTTGCCTGATGGTAGTGCGGCTGCCATACCTATATTAATGTCTTTATGAATAACAATATTAGTACCATCTACCGATACGTTTATCATAGGGAAATCTTTGATGGCTTTGGCTACTGCCTCGATAAAAATAGGCGTAAAGGTAATGTTTTGACCTTCTCGTTTTTTAAAGTCGCCTTTTATTCTGTTTCTCCAATTCACTAGTGTGGTTACATCGGCTTCTACAAAAGAAGTCACGTGAGGAGAGGTTTGTTTGGACATCACCATATGGTCGGCAATGAGTTTTCTCATTCTGTCCATTTCAATAATCTCTTTATCACCACTCATGCTTACAGTTGGAGGGGGGCTACTAACTGTTTTTGGTGCTGGTGCTGGTGTAGGACTAGCTGAAGGTTTTGGGCTTGTTGTAGCTTGTGTTTTATTGTTTAGGTGATTGAGTAAGTCGGTTTTAGTTACTCTACCGTCTTTACCACTTCCTGGAATGCTATCCAATTCTTCTATGCTTAAGCCTTCTTCACTAGCAATAGAACGTACTAGTGGAGAATAAAAGCGTTCGCCATTATTTTCTATTTTTTGAACACTTTCTTTGACTTGAGCTATTTCTTCTACAATTTTTTCGGCAACGACTTGGGCTTGAGGACTAGCTACTTTTTCTTCTTTTTGAGGCTGTGGGCTAGGGGATTGGCTATCTTCGGCAGAAGTTTCTATAATGGCAAATGCTTCGCCAACTTTTACTACCGCATCTACATCAAAAAGCTTTTCAACTAACACGCCTTCTAGAGAAGATGGCACTTCTGAATCTACTTTGTCTGTTGCAATCTCTACTATGGTTTCGTCCATTTCTACGGAGTCGCCCACTTCCTTATGCCAACTGATGATGGTAGCCTCAGCTACACTTTCACCCATTTTTGGCATTATTAACTCGATTTTAGCCATCTAAAAGTGTGTTAGTTTGTGTGGCTAAATTAGTAAAATATATTACTTAATCACTACGCTTTTTTAAGAAGTAATCGTCTAAAAAAATGATAGCCGCAGTGCAGAATCATTAAGGTGTTGATTCCCAAATGATAAAGGGGGTAAGATTTGGGGTAATACTTTTTTGAAAAAATTTTCATCGCACCATAAAAACGTTCAATGTATTTGAAACTGTATTTATCGGTACTTTCACCTTTATAATGTAAGATAGACACAGTTCCTAGATAGTAATTGTGATATCCAGCTTGTTGGATACGGTATGAAAAGTCGATATCCTCGCCATACATAAAGTAGGCTTCGTCTAAACCACCAACTTCATCGATAATACTTTTTTTAAGCCAAATAAAAGCACCAGCCAAGACTTCTGCTTGGTGGTTTTCATCTTTACTCAAATGACCTAAGTAATAGCCGTTGAATAGAGCAGAATTGGGAAATAGTTTATTAAAAAAACTCAGTCTGCATAAAGTTGCCCAGGGTGTTGGAAAGCCTCGCTTAGATTCTTTTAAAAATTGATTGTTAGCATCTAGCATTTGTACGCCAATACCTCCGCAGTTGTTGGTTTGTGTACTGAACTTTAAACAGTCCTCAAAGGTGTCTTCATAGACTAGCGTATCAGGGTTGAGTAGTAAAATATACTGTCCTTGTGCTTGTGCTATTCCTTGGTTGTTGGCTTTTGAAAAACCAAGGTTTTGACTGTTGGCAATGAGTTTAAGATCTTTAAATTCTGCTTTAAGCATTTCTACAGAACCGTCGCTAGAGGCGTTGTCAACTACAATGATTTCGGTATCTATACTATGCGCTGCCTTCTGCACACTCAAAAGACAATCTCTGAGAAGATTTTTGACATTATAATTAACAATGATAACCGACAGTTGCATATTCGCAAAGATAGAATTTAAGTTGAATTGCTTAGGTTTATCTTTGTCAATAACTCTCTATCAATATCATTATTATTTAGATGGTTTCTTTTATTTTTGTGATATGAACTTTTCCTCAAAACTGATACAAGATGCCGTTGAACAGTTTGCTAAATTACCGGGTATAGGTCGTAAATCGGCTATGCGTTTGGCTTTGCATCTGTTAAAAATGGATAAAGATGAAGTGCGCAGCTTTGGCGAAGCCTTTATTGATTTGAGGGATAAGATTAACTATTGTCAAGAATGTCACAACATTTCCGATATGGACATATGTGAATTGTGTTCTAACCCCAGTAGAGAATTCTCAACACTTTGTGTGGTAGAAGACATAAGAGATGTTATTGCTATAGAAAATACCCATCAGTTTAAGGGTAAATACCACGTCTTAGGAGGTATCATTTCTCCTATGGACGGTGTGGGTCCAACAGACCTTAATATAGAAAGTTTGGTAACTAAGGTTGCAAAAGGAAATATCAAAGAAATCATAATGGCATTGAGTACGACTATGGAGGGGGATACTACCAACTTTTACATCTTTAAACGATTGAAAGAATACGATATTAAAATGAGTGTTATTGCTCGTGGTATTTCGGTAGGTGATGAGCTCGAATATGCCGATGAAGTCACTTTAGGTCGTTCCATAGTCAATAGAACACCTTATGAAAATTCTTTAGCTTAGCACCATGTCGCCAACTCTCATACTCTCCATTATTGCCATTTATTTTCTTGTTCTTATTCTCATTTCCTATTTTACTGGCAAAAGCGATAGTAACGATGCCTTTTTCTTAGGCAACAAACAGTCACCTTGGTACATTGTTTCCTTCGGTATGATAGGAGCAACACTATCTGGAGTAACTTTCATTTCCGTACCCGGTTGGGTGGCAGATAGTCAGTTCAGTTATATGCAGATGATATTGGGTATGACGGCAGGATACATTGTCATTGCTAACGTTTTAATGCCTATTTATTATCGCATGAATTTAACGTCTATTTATGCCTATTTGGGCGATAGGTTTGGCGAGTCCACGCACCAAACGGGTGCTTTTTTCTTCTTACTATC
>CAJWHN010000059.1 GCA_913041085.1 uncultured Flavobacteriales bacterium
AAACAGCTCTCATCCAAGTAAACATTTCATCTTTTGGCGACTTGTGATTTATACAAGCTCCACCGTTCTCTATAACAGCAATAGCATCAAAAATATCACTTAATGGCACTGTATCAGAATAGGTATATATGCCAATATCTTCTAAATCACTAACTTGATGAGAAGCGTAAAGTGGCATTCTCTTTTTATCAATTAATGACTCCACAACAATGGTGTTTTTGGCTTGACTTATCATCTTGAAAAGACCTGGTTTTCCAGCAATGGATAAAATTCCTTCTAAGTTCATAATGTAAAAATTAGGGTAGCAAAGCTACACTTTTCACATTAGGGGTGCAATAATTAAAATCTAATCTTGATATTCTGGAATTTCCTTTAAGAAATCAAAAGATGCTTTATCATAATTCATTTGACAGCAATAGTGCTCTAAGCCATTAGAAACCATCAAGTAGGGTACTTTTAAATCAAAATTATAACGTGCTATTTGCTCAAAAACCTTTTGGCTAATCTTGACACTAGGAGCTTTACATTCTACTATAACTGTAGGTTTGCCTGACGTATTAAAACAAACGATATCGGCACGTTTTTTCATACCGTTATACACCAATGCATGCTCAATAGACATCAAGGAAACGGGATATTTCTTATAAACATTCAAGTAATGCACCAAATTTTGCCTTACCCACTCCTCGGGTGTCAGTTTGATGTATTTTTTTCTAACTTCATCAAAAATATATTCGTAACCTTCAATCAGTTTAAGTTTGAAGTCGTATTTTGGCAGGTTTAAATTAACTAGCATAGTAATAGCACAAAGAAATGAATTTTGAAGCAATCCTTTTGGACTTAAAAGCAAAAAAATATCAGCCCGTGTATTTTCTAATGGGTGAAGAAAGCTATTATATAGACTACATCAGTGATTACATCAGTAGCGAAGTACTTAACGACACAGAAAAAGAATTTAATCAAACGGTATTGTATGCTAAAGATATTGATGTTCAAACTGTAATTTCTACTGCCAAACAATTTCCGTTTATGGGTGAGCGAATGGTAGTTATTGTCAAAGAGGCTCAGCAACTCAAAAAAATAGAAGATCTGGAGAACTACCTCAAGAATCCTCAAGAATCAACCATTCTTGTTTTTTGTCACAAATACAAATCTCTAGATAAACGCAAAAGCATTTACAAAACCTTATCCAAAAAAGCAGTCCTTTTTGAAAGTAAGAAATTGTACGACAATCAAGTTCCAGCGTGGATAGTAAACTACCTCTCCTCCAAGCAATACAAGATTGGGCACAAGGCTTCTCACCTAATCGCTGAATATTTAGGAAACGATTTAAATAAAGTCAGCAACGAACTGGATAAACTTATGATAATTACACCAGCCAATAGTGAAATAACGGCGGAAAGTATTGAAACAAATATCGGCATCAGTAAAGACTACAACAATTTTGAATTGACTAATGCACTAGCTAAAAAGGATATTCTAAAATCTAATCGTATTGCCAACTTTTTTGCTCAAAACCCCAAAGACAATCCGCTAGTTGTTAGCGTTGGCGTTATTTTCAATTTCTTCCAAAAAGTGCTTTTGTACCATACTCTAACAGATAAATCTAGCAATAATACAGCACGAGTGCTGAAAGTAAACCCTTACTTCATTAAAGATTATCAAATGGCAGCTAGGAATTACAGCAAAAGAAAGTCTATGGATATTATCGGATTATGCAGAACATACGATATGAAATCCAAAGGCGTTGATAACCATTCCATAAATGACGGTGAATTGTTAAAAGAATTTTTGTTCAAAATTCTGCATTAAAAACAATACCTTTGCGCCCTCAAATTGATTGATGAAAACTAAACTAACTTTTCTACTATTACTCTTTGCTCAACTTACGCTTTTTGCTCAAAAAGGTAGCGTTAGAGGCTTCGTATACGACAAAGAAAACGGAGAGCCTATTATGTTCTGTAATGTAATTATAGAAGGCAAATCGATAGGAGCATCTACGGATGTTAATGGTTTCTTTAACATCACCAATGTACCAGTAGGAAATCACACTTTATTCGTTACCTACATAGGTTACGACACCCTACGTCAAGAAATCACACTAAAAGACAAACAAATACTTAACCGAAAGTTAGAAATTTCACCCTCATCAGTACAGATAGAAACCGTGACAGTATCTGCCGATAGGCAAGAAATGAAAACTGAAGTAAAGGTATCTGTTACCAAGATTACTCCAAAAGATATTAAGTTAATTCCTGCTATTGGTGGTGAACCCGATTTAGCCCAATACCTACAAGTTTTGCCTGGTGTAGTATTTACTGGCGACCAAGGAGGACAACTATATATAAGAGGAGG
Organism: uncultured Flavobacteriales bacterium; assembly: GCA_913041085.1. Lineage (GTDB taxonomy): Bacteria > Bacteroidota > Bacteroidia > Flavobacteriales > UBA7312 > UBA8444. The sequence continues at coordinate 2,356 of CAJWHN010000059.1, forward strand.
TTCACCCATACAAAACAAGGTTTTACTGGATGGTATGATTGTTTACAACCCCTTTCACTCCATTGGTTTATTCTCTGTATTCGATACGGATTTAATTAGAAATGCCGACATATATACTGGTGGCTTTGGAGCACAATATGGTGGACGTATTTCTTCTATTATGGACATCACTACCAAAGACGGTAACAAAAATAGATTGGCAGGTAAAGTATCAACCAATAGCTTTGGTAGTAAGCTAATGCTGGAAGGTCCTTTCTTTAAAAAAGGTGGCAATGCATCTTTCATACTTTCAGCCAAAACATCTTATCTTGATAAAAGCTCAAAACTCCTTTACACCTACATAGATACAGCTGGTTTGCCTTACAGTTATACCGATTTATACGGTAAAATTTCTGTCAATAGTAGTAACGGAAGTAAGTGGAGCATGTTTGGCTATAACTTTAGAGACAAGGTAAGTTATAAAGACGTATCGAATTTAGGTTGGAATTCTGGAGGTATCGGTAGTAACTTCATACTTGTACCCTCAGGAACATCAACAATAATAGAAGGTACATTTGCTTACTCCTCCTATCTCATTCGTCTGGAAGAAGCTATATTAAACCCCAGACAAAGTGGGGTGAATGGCTTTAACTTAGGGCTGAACTTTACGAGCTTCAATAACGAGAATGAATTGCAATATGGACTTGAAGTTTTAGGCTATCAAACTGATTTTGACTTCACCAATGCTACAGGTTTAAAAACGGAGCAAAAAGAAAATTCAACTGAATTATCAGGTTTTTTAAGATATAAAATCAAAACCCAAAAACTAATCATAGACCCTGGGGTTAGAATTTACAAATACAATTCTTTAGTCGCTACCTTTGAACCTAGAATAGGTGCAAAATTTCTAGCTACTGACAATCTGCGTTTAAAATTAGCAGCAGGAAGATATTCTCAAAATTTGGTGAGCACCAACTCAGACCAAGATGTAGTGAACTTATTTTATGGTTTCCTTTCTGCTCCAGACAATCTACCCGATGAATTTAAAGGCGAAGAAGTCGTCAATGGATTACAATTGGCAAACCACCTAATTCTTGGTTTTGAATATGACATCTCCTCAAAGATTGACTTTAACCTAGAAGGCTACATCAAAGACTTTACCCAACTGACGAACATCAACAAAGAAAAAATTACCCTATCTGACCCAGACTTTATCATAGAAGAAGGATTAGCAAAAGGGGTTGATGTTGTACTAAAATATAATGACCCTAAATTCTATTTTTGGTTGGTTTACTCCCTTGGTCACATCACTAGAACAGGAGAAGATATAGAATATAACCCACACTTCGATAGAAGACACAACATAAACTTAGTCAGTACTTATAAGTTTGGTGCAGAAAACAATTGGAGTTTTGATGCCCGTTGGAATATCGGTTCAGGCTTTCCTTTTACCCAAACGCAAGGCTTCTACCCCTCACTTGACTTTTCTGATGGCATTAATACCAACTACACATCAGAGAGTGGCGAGTTAGGAATTATCTATGCTGGACTAAATCAAGGCAGATTACCTTGGTATCATCGCTTGGATATTGCATTAAAAAAACAACAGAAATTGAGTAAATACTCTACTTTCGAATGGAATGTTGGGGTTACTAATGTGTACAATAGAGAAAATATATTTTATTTCAACAGAATAGAATATAAGCGAGTTAACCAATTACCATTTATGCCTAGTGTAGGCTTGAGTTTAACTTTTTAAAAAAAATCTATTTTCATCTTAGATTTTCTTTTAATTTCGCAAACAAATAAATTTACATTCAACACCTAATTCTAAAATGAGTAAATCCTCTTCAACTAAGTATATTTTTGTTACAGGGGGAGTTACCTCTTCACTCGGAAAAGGAATTGTATCAGCATCTCTAGGAAAGTTATTAGAAGCCAGAGGTTATTCAGTAACTATCCAAAAACTAGACCCTTACATCAATGTAGATCCAGGTACAATGAATCCTTACGAACATGGCGAATGTTTTGTGACTGATGATGGTGCCGAAACAGACTTAGATTTAGGTCATTACGAACGTTTTTTATCTTCAACCACTTCTCAAGCCAACAACGTTACTACGGGAAGAATTTACCAATCTGTTATCGACAAAGAAAGACGTGGCGATTACTTAGGTAAAACCGTTCAAGTTATACCTCACATCACTAACGAGATAAAAGAGCACATTCAGATTCTTGGTGAAACTGATCAGTATGACATTGTCATCACAGAAATTGGTGGTACAGTAGGAGATATAGAATCTTTACCATTTATAGAAGCTGTACGACAGTTAAGGTGGGAAATGGATTCTAATGCCATTAACATTCATTTAACCTTAGTTCCATACCTTTCGGCAGCTGGGGAATTAAAAACAAAGCCTACTCAAAACTCAGTTAAAAAGTTAAGAGAATTGGGGCTTCATCCCGATATTTTGGTTTGTCGTACTGAGCACCACTTAGGCTCTGAAATTAAAAGGAAAATAGCTCAATTCTGTAATGTAGAAAGAGATGCAGTTATTGAGTCTTTGGACGCTGAAAGCATATATCATGTGCCTTTACTTATGCAATCGGAAATGCTTGATAAAGTAGCACTAAGAAAGCTAGGTCTAAAAGACGAAACCAATGTTTCTTTACACATCTGGAACGACTTTTTATCACGACTAAAAAATCCTACATCAGAAGTAAAAATTGCAGTTGTAGGAAAGTATGTCGAACTTCAAGACGCTTACAAATCCATTGCTGAGGCATTCATACATAGTGGGGCTGCTAATCTGTGCAAAGTCAAGGTATCTTGGATACAATCCGAAGAAATTGATTCCTCTAATGCTAAAGAAAAACTAAAGCAATTTGATGGAATATTAGTAGCACCAGGTTTTGGCGATAGAGGCATAGAAGGAAAAATTGAAGCTGTCAAATATGCTAGGACTGAAAAAGTGCCATTCTTCGGTATTTGTTTAGGAATGCAATGCGCAGTAATAGAATATGCTAGAAACGTACTGAATTTAGCAGATGCACATACCACAGAAATTAACCCCAATACATCAAATCCCGTTATTGACTTGATGGATCATCAAAAAAAGGTGACCGATAAAGGTGGTACAATGCGTTTGGGGGCTTATTCATGCCAGGTTGAGGAAGATTCAAAAGCTTTTGAGTGTTATCATAAAGTAAATATCAAAGAACGACACAGACATCGTTATGAATTCAATAACGATTACAAAGAAAAACTAGAGTCGGCAGGTATGAAAACTACAGGATTAAATCCCGAATCTAATCTTGTTGAAATTATAGAAGTTGCAGAACACCCATGGTTTGTTGGTGTCCAATTTCACCCAGAATACAAAAGTACCGTAGCAAGTCCACAACCCCTATTTGTAGGATTTATCGATTCAGCAATAAACTATTCAAAACAACACTAAACAATGGACAGAAATTCCATAACAGGCGTCATTTTAATTGTATTAATAGTAGTTGGCTACAATGCCCTATTCCCTCCAGTAATTGAAGTAGAAGCAGAAACATCTGACAACAACAACACTACCGTTATTGTAAAAGAAGAAGCTACTGTTAATGAAGAAACGAATACTAGTATTGTTTCAGACACTAATGAACTCAATGATTTACACCAACGTACATATGGTGTATTTGCTCCGTCGGCACAAGGTAGCGATGAAGACATCCTTATTGAAAATGATGTTTTGAAATTATCCATTTCACCTAAAGGAGGACGAATAGTTTCTGCTATTTTAAAAGACTATCAAACTACTGATTCTTTGCCCCTAAATCTTGTTGATAGAGATTCTTCGGCTTTTAATATCACATTCTTTTCTGAAGGAAATCGTATCATTAATACCCAAGACTTATATTTCAAATCAGTAGATAAATCAGACCGTTCTGTCGCTATGCGTATGATGGCGTCTAATGGTGGATATTTAGAGTACGTCTACCAACTCAATGACGGCGATTACATGATGGACTTCAATGTTAATACTGTTGGTTTAGAGAAAATTATCCCTTCTAATCGCAATAATTTAGAGTTAAAATGGTCTATCAATTTGCCGAGTACAGAAAAGAGTATAGAAAATGAAAGAATGTATTCAACAGTATACTTCAAATACCTCAACGATGAAGTAGATTACCTTTCAGAAACAAAAGATGATGAGGAAAGTTTAGAAGGAAAAGCCCAATGGATTGGACTAAAACACCAATTCTTTAGCTCAGTACTTATCGACAATGACGGCTTCGAAAAACCGACCTCAGTAAAAACCACAACTAAAGAAAGCTCAACGAATTTTGTAAAAAATCTTGAGGTAGAAACTCAATTGGCATACAATCATAACTCTAGAGAAAGTATACCCTTAAAATTATACTTAGGTCCAAACCACTACGAGACGCTTTCATCTTACAATTTGGATTTGGAAAGAATGATACCTTTAGGTTGGGGTATCTTCAGATGGGTTAATAAATATGCTGTTATTCCTATTTTTAATTGGCTAGACAACAGTATAACTAATTACGGTATCATCATTTTAATAATGACTTTCATCATTAAGATGGCTCTAGCACCTTTTACATTGAAGGCTTACAAATCACAAGCTAAAATGAAGGTTCTAAAACCTGAAATTGATAAAATTAC
>CAJWHN010000060.1 GCA_913041085.1 uncultured Flavobacteriales bacterium
GATTCTGCTTTTTCTTTTGTGTCGCCAGTTTCTTCACCAGTTATATAATACTCTAGCTTAACTTTTGCATAATCAGTAAGATTATAAATAGCAGCGATAGTTAACATCGTTCTATCCCATGTATGTGGGTCATCAAGCTGTGCTTCCCAAGTTCCACCTGGTTCAATATTCAAACCACCGTACCTAGCTAAAATTAGAAGTGATTTGTTAGATAAAAATGAGGGGTTAAAAGATTTTCTTGTTTCTACATAAAAACCATCTCTATCTAAAAAACCATCTTTGGATATAATATATTCTGCTCTAGTAAAAAACCCCAATAGATCTAGTTCTGACCTTGCTCCAGCCCAATAATGATCGCGGTTAGCATCTTTTGGTAAAACCTGTCCCTGAGCATACCTATAATATGTAAACTGATCGTATAGTAGTCGCCAATCATAATCATCATATAGCTCACCAAAATATCCCCATCCTAAAATTTTTAATATTCCTAAATTGATTTCACTTCTTAAGCCAAATTCTGTTGTAACACCATCCCAATTTCTAGTACTTGTAGGCATATTTCCATAAACAAGCATGAGATATGAGTCATCTTCAGCTGGGGCGTCGAAGGCAAGAGGTCTTTTAAGTGCAACAGAGCCTCCTAGTTTCATATCCATAATTGAAAGTTGTTTTTCGTAATCTATATGGTATTGACGCCCTTTCCAGAATGCTGTTCCAATAAGAGGATATCCTTCAACTTCTCTATTTAATGCTATTGCAGGTCTATTGCTTCCAATTTCAAGCTTAAATCCAGGGTTTTGAAACAGTAAGTAGCTTTTATCAACGTACGCATTATCATCATCGAATCGTAAACCAAACCGGAAAGAAATATTGTTAGAATACAATATTTTAAAATTTAGAACCGCTTTATCGATTCTCACGTATGGGCTTCTTGTTTGAATTTTTTGAAGAAACTCAGTGCTGTTTATTGCTCCACCTTCGCCTTCAACATCAACAAATTCGAATTCAACTTTACCCTTGAGATCAATATCAATACCCGAAGGTAGGTTTATTGAAATTTGCTTTGTTGAATCTTGCGAAAAAATGATTGAGGCACATATAATAAAATAAATGTTTAGTTTTTTAATCAAAGGATATCCTTTTTTCTAACAAACCACTTTAATTAGTGATTTTAATTAGTTCATTCTATAACAATTATGTTAGGATTGTGTTAGGATATATTAGGATTGTGTTAGGGTATATCAGTCCAATTTTTGTATGGCTGTTGTTGCAACATACTATTATAGTATTTTATTTCCCCAGTTACTTCTTTTACTACAAAATTAGGTATATCAAATTGGACCCATTCATTTTCAAGTTCAATTTCACCAATTAAAAGGCCTTGGTTTTCTCCGTGAAATTCATCTAGTTCCCATTTCATATTGTCATATATAAAAATGTATCTAGTTTTTTCAATGATTGGTTTGTGACAAATTTTAAACAAGTTGCTAGATTCAAGCTTCGATAACTTGGTTTCGTATTCATAACGTGACATCCCACTAGCACTAGTTGGGCCTTTAATTGTCAATGTGTTTTTGGTGCCTGTAGACATCATTGTCGACCTTACTCTTATGGTACATTTTTTATCTAATTGCAGGTAACCTTGTTTAATCTTTAAAGCAGGTAGGTTTTTAGGAATTTTAGATAATATAAATTTTCGTTCGATTTCTTGTGACATATGTTATGTGTATAAAGCTGTAATCAGTCTTAATAAATATTAAAAAATAAATATTTATTACTCCTAATGTAATTCTAATATAGGGGTTATAATTTTAATTATGGTAGATAGTAAAAATATACTTGTCGTCGAAGACGATTCTGATATAAGAGAATTAATATCATTCAATTTAAAAAATGAAGGTCATCAGGTTTTTGAGGCAAAGGATGGTGAGGTAGGTATTGACAAATCCAGGAAAAAACTACCCGACCTAATATTGTTAGATCTAATGCTTCCTGGAATTCATGGTCTAGATGTTTGCAGGATATTAAAGTCAGATCAGGAGACAAAAAATATACCTATCATCATGGTTACAGCTATGGGTCAGGAAGAAGATATTGTAAAAGGTCTGGAAACTGGAGCAGATGATTATATTACAAAGCCTTTTAGTATTAAAGTTTTGTCGGCTCGAGTTAAATCTGTTTTAAGACGCTCAATTGAAGAAAAGGATATAGATTCAGATAAAGCACTTTTAATTAATGGCATAAGTATAAAACCTAGGCTTAGAGAAGTGAAAGTAGATGGGCAAGTAATAGATAACCTTACTTTTTCTGAATTTCAAATTTTATACTTACTTGCTGGACATCCAGGTTGGGTCTTTACCCGTTACCAAATCATTGATAAAATCAGAGGTGATAATTACCCGGTAACAGATCGTTCAGTAGACTTTCAAATCGTGGGTCTTCGAAAGAAGCTTGGAGATGCAGGAAAATTAATTAGAACTGTTCGAGGTGTTGGATACCGGTTTACACCGGATGAGAAATAGACCACTTTTTTTACAGCTATTATATTTTTTCTTACCTATTTACATAATAGGGTGGGGAGTCCAATATTATTTTATTGGTCCATTTATCGAGCAATTTTATCTCAATGAAACGAAAGAGCATCTTACATCTAAAGCACACCTAATTCAATCAGGTATAGATACAAAGAGGGAAAATGTAAGCTTACAAGATTTTGTAAAAAAATCGAGCAAGTTATCAGAAATAAGAATAACAATTTTAGATACCAACGGCGTCGTTTTAGCAGACTCTGAAGAGGACCCTGGTTCAATGGAAAATCATAGAGGGACAAATAAGCGAGAGGAAATAGAAGTTGCAATAAAAAAAGGTATAGGAAGTTCGCAGAGGTATAGCACCACAATTAACGAACACATGTTATATGTGGCAATTTTAGCTAGCGTGGAAGGTTCTCACTTTATAATTAGAACTTCTGAGTCAATGTTGTCTTTGAATACAAGTATTAATAAAGTAAGACAGCGAATTGTATTAATTAGTATAATAATATTAATTGTAATAATACCTGCTGTAATTATTACATCTAGATTTATAACAAGGCCATTATTTTTAATTGGGAAAGCAGCTAAGAAAATATCTAAAGGAGATATGTTCGATCCCATACCGATTTCTCAAAAAAGTTTTTTTTCAGGCACAGAAGAAATTTCTTCGATTACTATAGCTCTAAATGAAATGGCTAAAGAGCTTGATAAAAAAATAGCAACAATAACAAGAGAGAAAAATGAACAGAAAAACATATTGAATTACATCAATATAATTCAATATTCAATGTCAGAAGGTTTAATTGCTATAGATTTGGAAAATAAATTTTCAACAATAAACAAAGCTGCTTCATCTTATTTAAATATTGATAGAAAAAAAGACATTGGTAAACCATATGATAAAAAAATAAAAAACAAGGCTATCAAAAAAATTATAAAGTCTATTTTGAAAAAACAAAGACCTATTACTAAAGAGATTAGAATCGGCCGAATGAAAAAAATGTTTTTTATTGTTAACGGTAAGGTTCTTAAAGACCAAAAGTCAAAACCAGTTGGCTGTCTTATTGTAATGACTGATGTTACAAGGTTAAAACAGTTAGAAGCTATGAGGAGAGTTTTTGTTGCTAATGTGAGTCACGAGCTTAAAACGCCAATAACATCGATAGGTGGTTATATTGAAACGGCTCAAGGAGACATACCTCTTGAAACAAAAAATGAATTTTTAGAGAAAGCAATAAGACAAAACAATCGTTTGAATTCTATCATTGATGATCTTTTGAGGCTTTCAAGGATTGAAGCTATAGAAGATGAAGATACATTTACACTTTCCACTCAAAAACTTTTACCTATTATTGAAAGTAGCGTAGAAGATATAAGGGGGGAAATTAAAAAATATGGTATCAAAGTCGTTATAGAATGTTCAGACGACATATGTGCAAAAATTGATTCTCAATTAATGCGAGAAGCATTAATAAATTTACTTGAAAATGCAATTAAATATGGTGTTGATAACTCCACTGTAATTCTATCAGTTAAAAGAAAATCTAATAAAATACTAATTGACATTGAAAATAAAGGAGAGTTAATTCCAGAAAAAGAACGTGACAGAATATTTAATAGATTTTATAGACTCGATAAATCAAGAAGCAAAAAAACCGGAGGAACAGGTCTTGGTTTAGCAATAGTTAAGCATATATCAATAGTACATAACGGGACTATTGAAGTTCATAAAAGTGATGGCGACACCACTGTTTTTAGATTGACTTTGCCGGTAAAAAAGTTAGGCTAAGCTTTAGCATTTAATAAGCTAGTTTTCCCCTGTTAGATTTTATTCTAACAAATTTCAAACATACCCCAAACAATATTCAAATTTTCCAAAGATAATATTATTACAGTTTAAATAACTATTTTTCAAATTTCGTGAGGTGAACATGAAAAACTTAAAAATGGGATTTTTATTATTTCTATTATGTTGCTCAACCATTTTTGCAAATGATTATGGTAATATAGTGGGAATAGTTAAGGATTCAGAAACTGAAGAGCCATTGATAGGGGCAAATGTCATAATAAAAGGAACAGCTACTGGTGCAGCGACTGACTACGAGGGAAAGTACTTCATTCAAGGAGCAGAGCCTGGAATTATTTCTTTGTCTGTATCATACATTGGTTATGAAAATAAAACTTTAGATGGCGTTGAGGTAGTGTCTGGTGAAACAACCAATAGAAATATTAGCATGAATAAAGATGTTGTTTCTATAGAAGGTGTTAAAGTTACAGCCAAGAAAAAGGTAGGTTCAGATATTGAATCTCTTTCAAACAAGCAGAACGCTTTGGAGATGCAAGACAACATTTCATCCGATCAAATTTCTAAATCTGGTGATAGTCATGTCGCAGATGCTGTAAGAAGGGTAACTGGCGTTACTATTATGGAAGATAAGTTTCTCGTAGTAAGGGGGCTGGGTGATCGTTATAGCAGTGCTCAATTAAACTCTGTGGGAATGCCAAGCCCAGAGGCAGATAGGCGATCAGTTCCTTTAGACCTCTTTAGCACTGCTCTAATATCTGGAATTGACGTAGCTAAAAGTTATCGTCCTGATTTACCAGGTGCCTTTGGAGGTGGTAATGTAAATATTAGAACAAAACTTTATCCATCAAGAACTATTTATAAATTGAAAATAGGTACCGGTGTATCAGGTAATATTTTACCAGGTGATGAAATGATAACCAATATGTCAGGGTCAAATGATTTATTGGGTTTTGACGTTGGTAGATCTAGAGATATCCCTTCGAGTTTTGAGGATGAATTAATTAGTTATGCTAGTATTCCAGAAACATATCTTCCTGATCTTTTAACGCCAATAGTTAGCAATTTTACGGGAGATACTATTGGCTGGAATTCTGATCCAGTCAGAGAGTATTTATGGTTTAAAGATTCTTATAGAAAAAATAGTCTTTTACCAAATGCCTTTCAGAATTCTATCAAAAAATCTAGTCTACCAGCTAGTACTAGTTTTACATATGGTACTAAATATGGTGAAGCTAATGATCTTGAAATGGGTTTTTTATTTGACGGAAATTTTTCTAGAAAATCAAAATATAATTTAGAGCGTATGGATCGATACAATGCCTACAATGACCCAAGTGATGACGGCACCGTAATAGTTGATCCTGTAACTGGTTTAGAAAATATCCAATATGATAAAATACTTCGAAAAGGGTTTATTGGACTTGATAGAGATATTTATCAAACATCATCAAACATTGGAATGAATTTCAGTTTTGGATTAACTATAAGAAAACATTTGAGGTTTGGACTGAGAAATGTTTATACCCACACATCAAAAGATAATTTTACTAGCTCTTCAGGTATGTCAGGTGAATTAACTCATGACTATGCAACTTTATATCCTGGAAAAGATTTTAATGCCTACTTAGATGGTGTTTCTTTTAATGGTGAGCAGTGGGATGATACTGATGGTGATGGCATTTATGATTCAAATGAGTCACATACAGATAGTAATCAAAATGGTCAGTGGGATTCAGGCGATTCAATTTCTGTGCTGGATGAGAATGGCCTTTTAATTTCACAAAGATACAATGAGAAGGCAATTAACCTCACAACATTATCAATTGAGAACAAGTTTGATTTTCAAAATTTTAAAAATGAAATAGACTTTAAGTATACCTTTGGAAAGTCTGATATGTATGAACCATTTGCTGCAAAATCAGAATGGGAATATGTAAGAGATGAGCTAGATCCTAGAACAGGTTCATACACATTATATTTAAGAAATGGATCTAATCCAGGTGTGTCTTACAATAGTACAGGTAAAGAAAACATTTATGGTGTTTCATATGACCATCTTATAACAGTTGCTAAAAATACAAAAATAAAATTTGGCTTAAAGGTTGATAGAAAAGAAAGAGATTTTAGACGTCGTTATCTATACATGGATTATTCTCTTTTTTCTTTAGCAACAAATGATTCAATAACCACTTCAAGTATTGATGATATTAATGGCGCTCTTGATAATGATTATTGGGCGACTGTAAACCAATCTGATTCAACAATAAATGAAGGATTAGTTTTTAGTGAAAAAACCAGTGGTTTTGATGGTTATGTTGCTACTGAATATATAGATGCTGCTTACCTTATGTTTAACTATACATGGAATGAAAACTTGCAGATTAGCATAGGGGGAAGACATGAAGATTATAGTATGACCATGAATCCTTATCATCCTGTCTTAGGCTATAAACCTTACACCCTAGAAGCGAATGGTACATGGGA
>CAJWHN010000061.1 GCA_913041085.1 uncultured Flavobacteriales bacterium
AGAAATAGGAGAGATAGTTTTACCTATTCTAGCAAATAATAGTTTTAAATAGTCATAGATTTCTGTTGATGTACCAACTGTAGACCTTGGGTTTTGGGTATTTACTTTTTGTTCAATGGCGATAGCTGGGGATATACCAGTAATTTTATCGACATCTGGTTTTTGAAGTTTTCCAAGAAACTGTCTAGCATATGAAGATAGACTTTCGATATACCTTCTTTGTCCTTCTGCAAATAAAGTATCGAAAGCCAAGGAAGATTTTCCTGAGCCTGAAACACCAGTAATAACAATGAGTTTTCTTTTAGGAATGGATACATCAATATTTTTGAGATTGTGCATTCTTGCTCCCGATATAGTGATGTATTTCTGATTGTCTTTTTGCACTTGAATGAAAGGCGTTATTAGTTTTTGTTTTGTCCGAAGTTTGCAAATTTACGGTTTTATCATTTGGAATTTTACAAAAAGTCATTTATATTTGTTACAAGAAAAGACCAAAAGAATTGGTTTTTCAAAGTGTAATTTTAATCATTTGCCTATAGATACATATCTACTTTTTAATTAGTATTAATTTAAAATTGTTAGATATGTTATTACACAAAGTCTCCGATAAAGATTTAGTTTCATCTTACATTAATGGTAATCCAGTTGCTCTTGACGAGTTAGTCAATAGACATCAGTCTAGAGTTTTGGCTTTTATCAATTCTAAAGTAAGAAACCTTCAACTTGCTGAAGATATTTTCCAAGATGCTTTTTTCAAAGTCATTAAATCACTAAATAGTGGTAAGTATAATGAAGAGGGTAAGTTTTTACCTTGGTTAATGCGTATATCTCACAATCTTGTTATCGATTACTTTAGACAAAACAAAAGAATGCCTAAGGTAGCACAATCTAAAAGTTTAGAGCACTTTGACATTTTTGATGTTATTGGAAATGGTGAGCAATCTAAAGAACACGATATGATGGAAGATGAACAAACTCAACTTTTACGTCGTATTATTGCTGAATTGCCTAATGAACAGAAGGAAGTTCTTATAATGCGTCACTATGAAGATTTAAGCTTTAAAGAAATTGCTGAAAAGACAGGTGTTAGTATAAATACAGCTCTAGGAAGAATGCGTTATGCACTAATAAATATTCGTAAGTTATTAGAAGAGAATAATGTTGATTTGACAATAAATTAATTGCTTGTGCAATATTTAGAAAAGGTTTTGCGTTTTAGTAGTATAATTTTAAAAACTACCATATGTATAAAACCTTTACTCAGAATGATTTAATTAGATTTTTGTACAACGAGATGACCTCAGAAGAGTCGATTTTACTAAGAGAAGCATTCCTCAATGATTCGGATTTATGCGACACTTATTATGAATTAAAGTCATCAATGAACCTATTAGATTCTGAACCATTGTTGTTGACATCATCTAATTTTAGTCTTGCAAATATTAAGTCTTATGCAAGAGGATTTTCATCAAAGCCATCTAAATATATTTATAGAATTGATTTGGTTTTGAATTAGTTAATAACATACTTTATCCGGCCCTTCTTAAGAAATTAAGAGGGGCTTTTTTTTACCTTTGGGTATGAATAGAAAACAACGCTTTGAATTATTTGTTGATTACTTCGACAAACATATGCCTGTAGCTGAAACTGAACTGCAATACAAAAATGGATTTGAGTTATTGGTGGCTGTTATTCTTTCAGCTCAATGCACAGATAAACGTGTTAATATGGTAACTCCCACTTTATTTTCTGCATTTCCAAACGCTAAACTTATGGCTTTGTCTTCGCCAGATGAGATTTTTCATTATATCCGATCTATAAGTTATCCTAACAATAAATCAAAGCATCTACACAAGATGGCAAATATGCTGATTCATGACTTTGATGGTAAGGTGCCCGATTCTGTTGATAGTCTGCAATTATTGCCCGGTGTGGGTAGAAAAACAGCAAATGTTGTAGCTTCTGTTTTATATGACATTCCAACTATGCCAGTTGATACTCATGTGTATAGAGTGTCAGAGCGAATAGGACTTAGTAAGAATGCTAAAAACCCATTGCAAACAGAAAAGCAATTGGTGAAATATTTTCCCAAAGACAAACTTAATATTGCTCATCATTGGCTTATTCTTCATGGTCGTTATGTGTGTCTTGCTAGAAAACCTAAATGCCAAGAATGTGGTATCACAGATATATGTGATTTTTTTCAAAAAAATAGATAATTTGTTAATAAATGCAGTCTTAATATTTTGCTATTTCTGAGTTTTTTTTGCTCCTTTGTTAAGCTTAAAAATTAAAAAATGACTAGTTTAAAAGAAGGTGACAAAGCTCCAAATTTTAGCGTTCTTAATCAAGATGATAAACTGTTAACTTTAGACACTTACAAAGGCAAGAAGTTAATACTATATTTTTACCCAAAGGATAGCACTCCTGGTTGTACTGCTGAAAGTTGTAACCTGAGAGATAATTATTCTGAACTTTTAGATTTAGGATATGACGTTCTTGGAGTGAGTGCCGATAATAGTGCTTCTCATCAAAAGTTTATTGCCAAGAATGAATTGCCATTTCATTTGCTTTCTGATACAGAAAAAGAAGTCATTAAGGCTTATGATGTTTGGGGTCCCAAAAAATTTATGGGTAAAGAGTATGATGGTATTCATAGAACAACCTTTGTTATAGACGAAAAAGGAGTTATTGAGCGTATCTTTACTAAGGTAAAGACTAAAGAACATACAACACAAATTTTAGAAACATATAAGTAAACAGCTATGAGTGATAAACAAAAAGAAGCAAAATTAAAAGCCTTACAGCTTACTCTTGATAAGATGGAAAAGTCTTATGGAAAAGGTACTGTAATGCGCTTAGGCGATAAGCCAGTTGAAAATATAGACGCTATACCTACAGGTTCATTAGGTTTGGATATCGCTCTTGGAATAGGGGGGTATCCTCGAGGTAGAGTCATTGAAATTTATGGGCCTGAATCTTCTGGTAAAACCACATTAGCTATACACGCTATTGCAGAAGCTCAACGTCAAGGTGGTATTGCAGCATTTATAGATGCAGAACATGCTTTTGACCAAACTTATGCAGCTAGTTTGGGTGTTAATATTGATGATTTACTAATCTCTCAGCCTGATAATGGTGAACAAGCGTTAGAAATAGCTGATAACCTTATTCGTTCAGGAGCAATTGATATTCTAGTTGTTGATTCTGTCGCAGCTCTTACTCCTAAGAGTGAAATTGAAGGAGAAATGGGAGATACTTCTGTAGGTCTTCACGCTAGATTGATGTCCAAAGCTCTAAGAAAATTAACAGGAACAATCAGTAAAACAGGTTGTACGTGTGTTTTCATCAATCAATTGCGAGAGAAAATCGGTGTAATGTTTGGTAATCCAGAAACTACTACGGGTGGTAATGCTTTAAAGTTCTATGCTTCTATTCGTTTGGATGTTAGAAAAAGTACTGCTATTAAAGATGCTGATGGTGCTATCGGAAATAAAACACGAGTTAAAGTAGTTAAAAATAAAGTAGCTCCTCCATTCAAATTAGTCGAGTTTGACATTATGTATGGTAAAGGAATTTCTAAATCTGGTGAAATATTGGATAAGGCAGTAGATTTAGATATCGTTCAGAAAAGTGGCTCTTGGTTTAGCTATGAGGGCGATAAACTAGGTCAGGGTAGAGATGCAGTTAAACTTGTCTTACAAGACAATCCAGAGTTGTCTGATCAGCTTGAAGAAAAGATTAAAGAGCATATCAATAACTAAGTTATTAGCTACTTGCTGATATGTTTAGGCTGCTCATATTTTCTTCAATAATTTTTCTTTTTTCTTGTTCAGAAAGAAATATATCTTCTAACGAGCCAAGCTCAATTGCTGACTTAAGTAAGGCATTATTAGAACAGCCTAACGATACGGCATTATTGATAGAAAGGAGAAATCGTTTTATTGAGAGTGGTGAGCTTGAAAAAGCTATTATTGATCAACAACAACTCTTTGCAATAGACACGTCAAACCTAAATTATCGTTACGACTTAGCAGACTTGTATTTTGAGCTCTATCCATCAAACCCTATTTACATTTCAAAGAGTTTAGCTTTAATTTCCGATAACTACACCATATTTCCGCCAATGTTACTGTTAAGGGCAAAGCTATATTACGTTCTTCAGAACTATTCACAGTCGTTGAAAGATATAAATACATATCTACCTTCTTACCCTTTTGATGCAGTGGCTTACTTTTTTAAAGGCTTGAACTACAAGGATATGGGAGACCTTGAAATGGCACAATCTCAATTTCAGACTGCTGTTGAGCAAGACCCTAATTATGTTGAATCCTATGAGCAGTTAGCTTTTATCTATTCTTTTAAAGGAGATAGCCTTGCTAAGTACTATTTTAAAAATGCACTTATAGCCGATTCTAGCCTATTAAGTTCTTGGTATAATTTGGGTATGTACTGCCAAAATCAAGGTGATTTTTACAATGCCAAACAATCTTATTATGGAATGCTTAGACGAGATTCGTTAAATAAAGATGCCAATTATAATTTGGGATATATTTCTTTAGTCGAGGGGAACTATGAATCTGCAATTCAGTTTTTTTCGTTTGTGATTTCTCAAAATAGAGCTTATGCCTCTGCTTTCTTCTCCAGAGGATTAGCTTATAAGTTTGCTGGTAATAATGACTTCGCTAGAAAAGATTTTGAAATGGCTTTGGAATTGAGTCCTGAATTTAAAGAGGCTAAAGATGAACTTCAGTATTTACCATAAAAAAAGGCTCCTTATAGGAGCCTTTTTCGTTTGTTAGTCTTAGTTTATTTATGCTAATTTCACATTTGTAGCGTTTAGCCCTTTACGGCCTTCTTCTAGGTCAAATGTAACTTTGTCATTTTCACTAATTTCATCGACTATTCCAGATACGTGTACAAAGTACTCCTTATCTGTTTCGTCTTCTTTAATGAATCCATATCCTTTGGTATCATTAAAAAACTTTACTGTTCCAGTATTCATAATTAATTTATTTATTTTTGCAAAGGTAACAAAAAAGGTAAACCATAGATGATTTACCTTATTTAATTATTTTATAATGTTAAATTTAGCTTTTAACCTTGTCCACTACTGCTTTAAAAGCTTCTGGGTGGTTCATCGCTAGGTCTGCAAGTACTTTTCTGTTCAACGCAATACCTTTTTTAGATATACCTCCCATAAATGTAGAATAACTCATACCGTGTTCTCTAACACCAGCGTTAATTCTTTGAATCCATAGTGAGCGGAAGTTTCTTTTCTTTTGTTTACGTCCAATGTATGCATACTGCATTGCTTTTTCAACTGCATTTTTTGCAACTGTATGGACATTTTTTCTTCGGCCGAAGTAACCTTTTGCGGCTTTTATTACCTTTTTTCTTCTAGCCTTTGCTGCGACAGCATTTACCGATCTTGGCATAATTTAATAGTTTTTAGTAGTTAGCGCCTCATTGAGAACTTTTGAGCTAAATACTTGGTTAATAATTGTTAATTATAGACACAATTGTTGTTTGATGTTTTTAACATCAGACTCATGTACTAATCCAGTTTGAGTTAAGTTACGCTTTTGTTTAGTCTCTTTCTTTGTTAAGATATGACTTTTAAAAGCATGCTTTCTCTTGATTTTACCAGTACCAGTAAGCTTAAATCGCTTTTTAGCACTAGATTTTGTTTTCATTTTTGGCATGATAAATCCGTTTAATTTGGTTTTACTTCTTCTTTTTAGGAGCGATGAACATTGTCATTCGCTTACCTTCTAATTTTGGCATTTGTTCTACAACACCATAGTCTTCTAAAGCTTGGGCAAATTTTAATAATAAAATTTCTCCTTTTTCTTTGAATACTATGCTTCGTCCTCTAAAAAACACAAAAGCTTTCACTTTTGAGCCTTCATCTAAGAACTTTAATGCGTGTTTTGTTTTAAAAGCAAGGTCATGTTCTTCTGTATTAGGACCGAAACGAATTTCTTTAATTACAGTTTTCGATGCGTTTGCTTTTATTATTTTTTGCTTCTTCTTTTGATCGTATAAAAACTTCTTGTAGTCAATAATTTTACAAACAGGAGGGTTAGCTTTTGGAGAAATTTCAACTAAATCTAATCCCAACTCATCAGCTATATTCAATGCTTTTGATATAGGGAAAATTCCAGATTCTATGCCTTCGCCTACTAATCTGACCTCAGGAGCTGTAATAAATTTGTTGATTTTATGTTCTGCTTCTGTTTTTCTTCTAAAGTTGTTATTTCTTCTTCTTATTGCGATTGCACTCTGTTTTTGTTATTTATTATATTTAAAGTTACTTATCAATTTATCAATTTCTTCGTTAATGATGTTGATGAATTGTTCAATTTTCATACTTCCCAAATCTTCACCACCGTGCCTTCTAACAGATACTGTCTGATTTTCTTTTTCCTTTTCACCAACAATTAACATAAATGGTGATTTACTCATTTCAGCATCTCTTATCTTGCGACCGGCTTTTTCAGCTCTTTCGTCAACGAGGGCGCGAATATCGGAATTATTTAGCAGA
>CAJWHN010000062.1 GCA_913041085.1 uncultured Flavobacteriales bacterium
GCTGTATTTAGAATTAAATGAAACTCTTTGTCAAAAGGCCAATTGTCGTCAAGAACACTGCTACTTGTTCTAACCACATTTTGAATTAAGACATCATCTACATACCACTTTATGGTAGATAAATCCCATTCTATTGAATAGACATGAAAGGAGTTAAAGTAGTTTTCATTTTGATAGGGAAAATCCGTGCCAATGAGTGGTCCTGTATGATGCATTGTGCCCGCATAAAAGTATTCTCCTTCTCTATTAGCAAATTCTATAATATCAATCTCTCCAGAATAAGGCCATATTTCTTGAGGAAAACTCGGTAACATCCAAAAGGCATGCCACAAGCCGATTGCTTTATCAAACTTGATAGAGGCCTCAACTTTACCGTATGTAAAATCAAATTTATTCTTGGTATTGAGTCGAGCAGAGGTGTAACTTTTTGTTTGATTAAACCCACAAGCATCGCTATATAAAACGTTTTCTTCTTTAGCCTCTATTTGCAAAAAGTCATTGTCAACAATTGAGGCGTTTTCCTTTTTATAGTATTGGTCTTCAAAATTTCCCCAACCGTTAAGATTAGGACCATACTGACAGCCTGTTCCTATTTCAAAATTCCACTTGGACTCATCAATGCTTTCAGAACGGAAGTTATCTTCAAAAACTAAAGTATATTCAGGATTATCATAAACTGTTTGTTCACACGACCACAACAATATTGCTAGAGATATATAATTTAAATACTTCATTGTTTAACTAACTTCATTTCGTAAATAACCATTGAACCGCCGTTTTCATTACCGACAAATGTAAATTGCTTCATTCGGTCTAAAGTAAATTGCTTTTCTATTAATTTAAAGTCGGTAAGAGGAATGTTTAAAGTCGATACAGAATCATTCTGATTGTCAATGGTGTAGCTTTTAGTAACTACCTCTGAGCTTTTACCCGTATAATCTTCCAATACAATCTTAAATGGCGCAAAATCAGATGATAATTCAATTTGTAAAGCTGTTTTATCTGCAATTCCTCGCAAATTAAAGGCATACCAATTGTTCCAATTGAAACCCCATCGGTTGTAGAATTCACAAGAATTCCACTGCCAGTGAATTTGCTTATCTTTTTCCATTAGAGAATGGCAATCGTTAACACCAATATTCCAAGCTAACTCTTGAAAATTAGAGGGATAGATAAGTTGATTAGGATTACCTTTTGGTCTCATCTCTTCGACATCGGCTAACATTTGATTGTAGTCCTCTTTTGTAAATGGCACTACCTTTATGTCATCAAGAAAAACTTTCCCAGCACCTTCTAACTGAATAATCATTTGCTTGATATTAGTGGGGTCAACACCTTGATAAGAAAAGTTATATCTAGACAAAGGAATATAGAGTGTCGTCCATTTATCAGCAGTAATACTCAACTGATTGGCAAAGGCATTGAAATCAGAAAATACATAGGAATTGCCACCGCCAAAGTCTTCTAGTCCAATAACAAAGGGTATTGACCTTTGCTCAGTCTCTACAGCTTTGACTCGAAAAGAAATCGCTGAATTATGGATTATTTCACTGATATCGTCAGCCACGAAATTAGACCAACTGTTACCAAAACCTACCCAATCGCAATTGACTTTATTCCAATCTAATCGAATGACATTACTACCGTCTTCTTTTACTACTTTGAACTCAGCACAATCCTTAAGTTCTTGCCATAATAAACCTAAAGACTCATCAAAAAAAACTTTTTCTTGTTGAGAATTATCTTGTACGGGTTCTATGTCATATACTGCAATTGGTTTAAACTCCACGCATGCAGTAAAAAGCAATAAAACTAATATGAGATTAAGGTTTATAACTTTCATTTTGTGTAAATGCAATAAAATCAATATCTGTTTTTACGATAAGGTCTGTGTTTTCTGGACAGGTCGGTCCGTCAGGAGCTGACTCTGCTGGACAGGATAAACACATAATTTCAATCTGATTAATTTTGCCAGGCTCTCTCAGATTATTTACCGGAGCCGACTCAAGAACAAAGTCCGAGTATGGTAAAGTAAATAGCTGCCATGTGTCCCAATTTACAGGATTTATCTCCATACTATACTTTTCTCCATTAGATAGGTTTGAACCATCATCTTCTCGAATGATAATTTTAATGAATTGATTAGCAGGGACTTCGCCTAGAATTCCACCAATAGTAGCCATATTAAAGTAAAGTAATAAGGGTGATGTGGCAGAAAAAATATCCATATCCTGTACAGGAATTTTAATAGATGTTAGTAGATAATCATAAGGGACATACCCTCCTAAATGCAAGTAGTTAGAGCCTACAGCTGCTGAATTTTCTGTAACCGTTAGCTCTGCTCCAGACTGAACAAAAGGTAATGAATTAACAGGCAAGCCATCTTCAAAATCGGCAACCACTTTTAAGCCCTCTTGAGGATTCTTAATTTCACTCACATTAACCGTCGTTGTTAACTCTATTATAGTGTCAGAATCTGAAAGGGTAAGCGTAGCTTGACATACGTCATCTTTCATAAATGAGGGGAAGTCATCAGCTGAGCCGTCCCAAGATGCGTTATCAATATCCAGTTTATTTGAATATCCTGTAAATGTTTTTGTAGCACCAGTTTGTGTTGCTCTAACAGACAAGCTCCAATTTAAATTTTTTGACCATTGCGCTTCAAAAAAACGAGGCGAAACTATTGAAAAGTTAAAGTTTGCCGTATTTGATTTAAAAGGCTCTAAAACGACTAATTCACCGAACTGATCGTTAAGACTGCCTCCTAAAAACTCTGAGTTTTCTCTTTGGCATGAGAGAAAAGAAATTACAATGATTAGTATTAAAAAATAATTTTTCATCTCTTAAAAATTTAATCTATACAATAGTTGAAGTTGGTTAAAGGTGTACTCTTGCTCCGCTTTTTGCGAGAAAGAGCTTAACGAAGCTGTCAGTTTAGAGCGTTCGCTAAAATTAACCATGAATCCTATTGAGTTTAACATTTGTTTCTGGTCGTTATAGCTAATTGGGTCAAAATATAAAGGGTTATTATACGAATCGTAAACTGCTAATAATTCATTCCCATCAGCCATATGATACTTTGTCCCGAAAAGAATAGATAGTTGGTCTGTTAAATCAAAATCAACACCAAAATCAAAGAGCATCGAACTTAGCTCAATCATTTCGTAGGCTTGACCGTCTCTTGATGTAGACTCGTAAGCTAAGCCTGCATTTGCCGACCATTTTTTATAATCGTAATTCGCTTTAGCTACAAACTTCATAAATGATTTTAGCTGTGTTGTTCCTGTACCTATTATTTCAGACATCAAGTGAATCTCCGAAGATAGATTAAGCTGTTCTTTTATGGCCAACTCATCTAAACTTACTGAAAAGCCTTTTCTGTTTGGTGTTGCCAATCCGTAAGGCAAAGCATTACTGAAGGCAGGGTTGTACAAATCTAATTGACTGTCGAAGGTTTTGTAATAGAAAACATCGTTGTATAAGTAATCGATTAAGCCCATATTTCTAACGGCAAGGTTATTGCCAATAGTTGGGAATACATTACTGCTAGACGAATACCCTAAACGAACATTTTGAGCCGCTGGTGAACTAAATTGAGGGCCTGTATTTATCCCGTTTACACTAAGCCTTAATTTATTAGAAGGTGAATAAATTAACCCTAAATTCCAAAAGTAGTCTTGTATAGTTACCGTTTCTTCTTCAATTAGGTTTTCATAATTAGCCTTGGAAGTTCCACCTTCATAGTTCAAGCTAAATTTTGGAAGGTCAGCTAAACTGATGTTCGCTGAAACAGTATTGACTGAATTATAATATAAGTTCATGTCGTTAACTGTATTTTTCAAATCAAACAAATTAGCAGAATGGAAGGTTATTAAACCGTATGAGGTATTCAAGCCTATTTGCCCCCCCGAGAACAAACGCTCTGGAGATGCTGAAGAGGGATCGGCAGTTCTGTTTCTTGTAGAAAATAGATTGACATCAATAGACTTAAAGGTTTCATTGTTCAGATAAAATCCATAAGACGACTGAACACCTTGTTGTCTCCAAGCATTTCCACTAAAATAGTTTTCATAATCTATCACTTCTCTTGCCATTTGAAAAACTGTGGCTTCATTAACTACGTCTTGATAGTTGTTGTTGTACAAGGTGTAAGGCGTCATTTCTAAATCAATATCACCTATCTTGTAGCGAATAGCATCGTTTACAACCCCTTTAAGAGTAAGTTTTCTTATCCCATAAGTTACAGCACCTCCCCAAAATCCACCAAGCTCATTTCTTAGCCTAAATTCAGTAGCGATTTCAGTATTAGCACTAGGTCGCACCAAAATTCCTAAGTCAATTAAAGAGTGACCATAGTTAGCCTTTGATACATTCATAGTATCCCCATCTACATCAAAACCCTGATGTAAAATGTTGGTTTTGGCAGCCCCATAAAATTCAATCTTTTTAAGTCTCTCTTGCGCCATTGTTGTAATGGCTGTAAAAACGAAAAAACATATTGCGATTAATCTCATATTCTATGTTTTAAAAAGTAACTTTTAACTCTAGCGTTGTCTCATGCCCATTGTTATTATCTAATTCAAAGTTTCTGTCTTGAAAAGAAAAATAACGATGACGTAAGTACAATGCTGTATTTCTTGATAAATTATAATCTACACCAAAGCCTACACCTACAGTTGTTTGAAATCGAGGCATAAAAGTGTTATAATTAATATCTGTCTCATAATTGCCGATAACTCTTTCTATACCTAAATAGCTAGTAAGAATTGTTCTTGAACTCAATGAAAGGTAATTCTCAAACTCGTGAACATATTGACGAATATAAGCATCTTCAGTAAGTACTACAAAGGGAGAAAACATACTTTGAGCTGAACTGAATGAGCCTAAATAAAAACAATAAGAATTAAGTTTTTTAAACTTATATTCATACTTGGCTTGTAATTCAAAACTGTTAAAGTACTTGTCGTCCTTAATCTCCCCTTCTTTAATATTGTCAAGATTTACCGTTTCATAAACCCCTCTATATACTTTATTTAATCTGCCGTAAGGTCCAACGCCAGAAGGGTATTCCCAGCGATAAAACTCTGAAAGTGTTAAGGAATTAACTTTACGTCCATAGGTAAGTTTAGAATTGATACGTTCTAACTCTTTAGAAACCGTTTGCCCAAAACTTACTTTTAGTTTTTTGACTTCAAACTCAGTATTTAATGAAAGACCTGTTCTATTATTTGCTAAGCTACCAACGCCTAATAATGCACTTCCTGTTTGTACTAATACACGCCCTTGTTCAAGGTCGTCTGGTTGTGAATCTTCTACTGATGTGTTCACAATTTCCGAATTGTTGTTGTAAACATTTGTACCGATGTAAAAATACTCAACGTCAAAAGGTAAAATGGTGAGTTGTTTGCTTGTCTTAATCTTAGCCGCCAACGCAAAGTCATAATCTAAATCATTAAACTTAGAAAGCCCTAATTCTCCTACAAAAGTATATTCTTTGCCCTTTAATAAATAGTCCAATGAGTGAAACTCATAGCGATTCATACTTGTGCCCGTAGAATCCAAATAAGCATAACCGTTTATCGTATTAAGGCTTATATCACCTGCGTCTAAGGTCTTAGTTAAACGACCTCCTAAAACATAAGAAGGTAATAATGATGAATAAATTTGAGTATTTAAAAACTGTATGGACTGCTGATAAGTATTATTATCGACTTCATTTAATTGTGCTCCGCTGGATTCTGCCTTACCATATAAAAAAGTAAAATTGAGTCCGTATGGCAATTCACCACCATCAACTGCAAATCCTTGAAAGGCTTTGTTTCCCCAACGTACATCTTGCTGTACACTTCCTCTTTTATAATAATCCGAATAACGCTGACTAAAAATAAGGTATTGAGGGTCCCAAGGGTTACGATCAAATAGCGTGTATCTATTAAAGCCTTCAGCAGTTTTCATAGTAAATCGACTTAACCTAAGCCAATGAATACCCCCAGTTTTAACATTATAATTTCCGATAGGAGTTTTAAAAGAACCATATAAATTAATCCCCAAGTTAAGCCCTCGGAAATAATCAAAGTTACCTGTCTTTTGGTTCCAAAAAGTTAAATCTGTTCCAAAGGATACATTTTTACTCGGGTTGGCACTAATGTTCAGTGTTAGCTCAGGAAGTTGAGTGGCGTCACCAAAAAGAATAGATTTTTTAACTAATTGAGCTGTATCAAGTCCGTTAACTCCCGTGATATAAGGATTAATAAAGTGTCTATGCTGCACAAAAAATCTATAAGATCCTGAGATGTTTAATTTTTTATATACCTCCGGCTTGGCCTCAATAAAATTTTGTGAAAAAGCAGTTGACGAAAAGATTATAAATAATAGTAAAAAAATTACTTTTTTAAACACTGAATAAGCTAATTGTAAAAATCAAACAAACATAGCTAAATATTCTATATTAAAAGTCAAAGTTAAACATAATTAAAAGCCCCGAACATTACTGCTCGGGGCTTTAATCAATCTATTTTAAAAGGATT
>CAJWHN010000063.1 GCA_913041085.1 uncultured Flavobacteriales bacterium
CCGTATCTGCAGCAATATGTCTTTATGAAATGCGAATGAAAATGGAAAAAGAAAACATCAAATGGCACATGACAGAAGATGAAAAAAATCAAGTTCTGCTAAACTGGCTACGCTATAGCATTGACCGCTCCGAAATTGTGGAAGAAGATTTTCTAAAGAATCGTTTAGGGTGCTAAGCGATTAATCGTCCAATTTTCACCTTCCTTGTTGTATAAAAATCTATCGTGCAAACGACTAGCTCTACCTTGCCAAAATTCAATTTCATTAGGTACAATGGTATAGCCTCCCCAATTTTCTGGTCTAGGCACTTCATTAGGGTATTTCTTTTTTAACTCTTGAATTTTGTTTACAAGAACTTCTCTAGATTTTATCACTTGACTTTGAGGCGAACACCAAGCCCCTATCCTACTTTCATAAGGACGGCTATTGAAATAGTCATCTGATTCCTGTTCTGACAATCTACTAATTGAGCCATTGATTCTGACTTGACGTTCCATCTCTGGCCAAAAGAAATTCATACAAACATTAGGATTAACCTCAATCTCTTGTGACTTTCTACTAGAATAATTGGTGAAAAAACTAAATCCTTTTTCTGTGGCATCTCTTAGTAACAACACCCTTGAACTAGGCACACCATTACTATTGACAGTCGACAACACAAAAGCATTAGCATCATTTGAATAAGTAATAGCTTGAGATAGCCATTGTTGGAATAATGTTATGGGTTCTTCCGTTAAATCATTAACATTCAACTCGCTTTTCTGGTAGTCAGTTCTAAGGTCTTTAATGCTTTTCATTCTTCAAAATTACCTATTTTTGTGTGTATTTATATTCAATTAATGAAAAAATTCGACGTACCTGATTTTTATCGTTCCAATTTAATTGGAGCTATCAAAAACCAACGAAAAGAACTTGACCCTAAGAAGAAAGATTTTTCTCCAACAATTGTTGATTTTGGTCCTGTTCAAATCCACCTTGCTCGTCACTTTGGCTTTTGCTATGGTGTAGAAAATGCTATCGAGATATCCTATAAAGCTATCGAAGAAAACCCAGATAAGAACATTTATCTGCTAAGTCAAATGATACACAACCCCATTGTTAATGAAGATTTACTTTCTAGAGGGTTGAAGTTTATTATGGACACCCAAGGCAATCAATTAATAGAATGGGACGTAATCAAATCAGATGATGTAGTGATTACACCAGCATTTGGTACAACCATTGAAATACAAGAATTACTTGAGAAAAAGAATATCAAATTAGAAACTTATGACACCACTTGTCCATTTGTAACTCGTGTATGGAAAAAAGCCGAAAGTATTGGCAATGACAACTATTCCATAATCATTCATGGTAAACATAATCACGAGGAGACAAAAGCTACTTTTTCTCACTCCTATCAAAACGCACCGTCTTTAATCATCAAAGACTTGCACGAAGCTAAACTACTGGTCGATTTTATTGAAGAAAAGAATCCTGAAAGCGAATTTTATTCCACCTTTGAAGGAAAGTATTCCGAAGGCTTTGACCTTAAAAAAGATTTAGAAAAGATAGGAGTGGTCAATCAAACAACTATGTTGGCTAGTGAAACAGAAGAGATTTCAAACTTCTTAAAGCAATTCATTATCGATAAAAGAGGTCAAGAAAATTACAAAGACTTTTTTGCTGACACTAGAGATACGCTTTGTTATGCTACAAACGAGAATCAAAAAGCTACTTACGGTTTATTGGAAGTACCCGCTGACTTGGCTATTGTTGTGGGCGGTTACAATAGTTCTAACACCTCTCACCTCGTGGAGCTTTGTGAGAAAGTTTTACCAACTTATTTTGTAAAGTCTGAGGAGGAAATTCTTTCTAAAAAAACAATAAGGCATTTTAATTATAACGATAAAACAACCTCTGAAACAGATGGTTTTTTACCCAACAAAGAAAAATTGAAAGTAATTATTACATCAGGCGCTTCATGCCCAGATGCTGTAGTTGACAGAGTTTTGCAGAAATTATTATCCTATTTTGATAACAAAATATCGGTTGAAGAAGCTTTAGCCAATATTAGTCAGCCATAGATAGCTTTCTGACAATAATTTAGAGCTAAATTGAATTGTTCTTCAATGCTCAAATTGGTATTGTCTATTTGTATAGCATCGTCCATTATCACTAGAGGATTTTCTTCACGAGTGCTATCGTCATAATCTCTACTCTGTAAGTTCTTCTTGATGTCCTCAAGACTAGCGTCTTTAAGTTCTAATGACCTTCTTCTAGCACGTTCTTCAACAGAGGCAGTAATAAACAACTTCAATTCTGCATTAGGAAATACTACAGAACCTATATCTCTTCCGTCCATTACTACTCCTTTATTTTCCCCTATTGCTTGTTGAATGGAAACCATTTTCTGGCGTACTTCTTTTAATTTGCTAATCTTACTCACATTTTCAGAAATCCATAAGCTACGAATTTCATTTTCTACATTGACACCATTTAAAAAGGTTTCAGAAATAGACCTTTCATCGTTATAATTGAATGATACATTTATATTGTCTAAGGAATCTATTAATGCTGCTTCATCAATAATACCATCTTTCATTATATCATTTTTCAAAGCATAAAGACAAACTGCTCTGTACATAGCACCTGTATCTACATAAATGTATGCATAGTGTTTGGAAAGCTGTTTAGCTAGTGTGCTTTTACCACATGAAGAATGGCCATCAATAGCAATATTTATTTTTTTCATTGTTGTTTATAGAACTTGGAAAAATCTGTGCTAAAGGAAAAGTAATTTGGTGAACCGTGCAAGTGATAAGTTGATCTTCCGTAATTTATTTTAAAGTGTGATATTTTTATACCCAAACCCCATGAAAAACCTACCATCCCTAGATATGAATCTACTTTAAGTTCTTGCCTACGCTTGGGGTTGTACCCCATTCTTAACTGAATATGTTTGCCAATACTTAACTCGCCACCAACATCAATGTGTCGAAAAAGCTTATTTGTAAAGTTTATTTCTTCAGAACTAGCGATTTGATTCAAGTCATTATTGGCACTCTCATAAATAGATGTTAAATCCCATTTCTGAATATTCTTATAATTCATTGTAATAAGAAATGGCAAATGTTCTAAGCGTTTAGATAATCCAAAATCCAATTGAAATGGCAATATTTCCTCAGTGCTAGCATAAGTACTTATTTGTTTTCCATAGTTCCTTGCAAGAAGAGACATTGAAAAGTTTTTATCTTCTTTTTTGTAGGCTATGGCCAAGTCACTTGCAAGTGCTACCGACTGATAATCTTGAAGATTAGAAAATAATGTTTTAACACTTGCTCCAACTGACCATCGCTCACTAAGTTCTTTTCCTAAACCCACAAAGATGATTTGTTCATTTGCTCCAAAAGTACCTAGCGATTGAGAAGTAAAATCAGTTTCCGTAAATTCACCATAGCCAATAGATTTCACAGAAATGCCTATTGTACCAAAGTCACGTAAAGGAAGTGCATAAGCAGCAGAAACAAATTTGATATCAGAGAAATAATCGACAAAATTCAATGACAACTGCTTTTCCATTTTCTCATTCAACATAGCAGGATTAAAAACACCTGACTCTAAGTCTTCAGAATATAATGAAACAGGTTCGTTTAAAACAGCATGACGGGCTGAAAGTGGTAAATCCAAAGCTGCATACGATGAGGAAGAATTTTGAGCTTTTACGAATGTAAAACTAATGACATATAAAAGAAATAAACCAACAATTCTCATTCTACAAATTAACAAATGTTTTTAGATGAAAACGAGTATTTTAAATACTTATTATAAAAAAAGCACAGACCTAAGTCTGTACTTTAAATTATCTATTTTTAGTTGTTGATTAAAATGACACCCCTATGTCGAAACCTATTTTTGGAACTATTCCAGTATAGCCTCTATCAGGAGAGTAGAAATCTATGTCTATAGGCTTATGATCAAAATCAGAATCATGCAATCCACCACCAGCAAATAAGTCTAAAGAAAGTTTCTCTGAAAATATAAGTTGAATTCCCATTAATACGCCACCCTCTACTTGTTTTATATCGTAATCGTAATTTATACTACTATAAGTATTGTTATAGTAATAGTATCTTTCATATTGTTCAACAAAGTATTTTCCATTGGCATACAATCTTGCATACACACCAGCTAAACTAGATTCTCTAGAGCTATTAATAGCAGGTTTGAAGACATATTTTCTTAGCTGAATCACCCATCCAACCATACTAATCACCATTGTCATATAGTCTGTAACCACCTGATAAAGCAAATGAATTATTATTATTAAGTGCTCTTTCATAGGTAGCATAAATGGTTCCATCTAAAAAATGGAAGTGGCTAATTTTTACTAAAACGTATTGTGAGAATACAAAGGTGGATGCCATAGATAGGCAAAGAATGAGAGTAATTTTTTTCATTATTATAGTTTTAAGTTAGATAATTCTAAATAAAAGTAAAGAAATGTTTTATTCTAACGCAAAAAAAATGAATTAGATAAGGGCTATGTCTATAACATCATTCATTTTACTGACATAATGAAAACTTAATCCCTTTAGATATCGCTCATTAATTTCGTCAACATCATTTTTATTTTGTTCGCAAAGAATAATTTCTTTAACCCCTACTCTCTTGGCTGCTAATATTTTTTCTTTTATACCACCTACAGCTAGGACTTTACCTCTTAATGTTATTTCTCCTGTCATCGCTAACTTGGCTTTGACTTTTCTTCCGGTAAATAAGGATACTAAAGCCGTAAGCATAGTTATACCCGCTGAAGGCCCATCTTTTGGAGTTGCTCCCTCAGGAACATGAAGATGAACATCATTTGCATTTAAGTCGTCAGGATTTATTCCCAATTCTTTAGCGTGAGATTTTATATACTGCATAGCAATTGTGGAAGATTCTTTCATCACATTACCCAAATTACCAGTAATACTCATTTTACCTTTGCCTAAGCTCTTGCTACTTTCTATAAACAATATATCACCTCCTAAAGCCGTCCAAGCTAAGCCTGTTACTACTCCAGGAATATCATTATTCAAATGACGTTCTTTATCAAATGGTGCAGCACCAAGTATTTCTTTTAAATACGATATGTTAGGACTAAGATTATAGTCTTGTTCCATTGCTATGGATTTGGCAGCATAGCGAACCAATTTGGCAACCATTTTATCTAGACCTCTAACTCCAGATTCTCTTGTGTAGCCATCTATTACAGATTCAAAAACTTTATTACTTAACTTTAAATCAGAGCTTTTTAAACCATGTTCTTTGATTTGTTTAGGAAGTAAGTGTTTTTTAGCAATCTGCACTTTTTCTTCAATTGTATAACCGTTTATCTCTATGATTTCCATTCTATCTCTTAGAGCAGGTTGAATACTTGATAAGAAATTAGCAGTTGCCACAAACATAACTTTAGATAGGTCATATCCAACCTCTAAATAATTATCGTGAAATGAGCTGTTTTGCTCAGGGTCTAGAACTTCAAGCATTGCCGAAGAAGGATCGCCATGCGAATCTCTTGTAATCTTATCTATTTCGTCCAATACAAATACAGGATTTGAAGAATTGGCTTTTTTAATGGAATTTATAATTCTACCCGGCATTGCCCCGATATACGTTTTACGATGACCTCTGATTTCAGATTCATCACGCAATCCACCAAGTGAAACACGCTCGTATTTTCTACCTAAGGCTTCAGCAATAGACTTCCCTAACGACGTTTTACCTACACCCGGAGGACCATATAAACACAAAATAGGTGCTTTCATATCTCCTTTGAGTTTCAATACGGCTAGATGTTCTAGGATACGTTCTTTAACTTTTTCAAGACCAAAATGGTCTCTATCTAATGTTTTCTTGGCCTTATCTAAATCAAAATTATCTTTTGTGTATTCGTTCCAAGGCAAATCCAAAAATAATTCGAGGTAGGCTCTTTGTACAGAGTAATCTGCCATCGCAGGATTCATACGCTGTAATTTTTTGATTTCTTTTTCAAAATTGTTAGAAACCTCTTTATTCCACTTTTTAGATTTAGCTCTAGTGCGCATCTCCTCAATTTCTTGATCTGCTGAACCACCTAATTCTTCTTGTATGGCTTTGAGTTGTTGATTTAGAAAATACTCCCTCTGTTGTTGGTCTAAATCGTGCTTAACCTTGTGTTGAATTTCATTTTTCATCTCAAGGCGTTGCAATTCTTTACTGATTATCTCTAGTGTTTTTTCCGAACGACTTTTTAAATTAAAGACCTCAAGTAATTCCTGTTTTTTATTCATGTCAACATCCATATTGGAACAAACAAAGTTGACTAAATAAGTAGGTGATTCTATATTTTGAATTGCTAATTGAGCTTCTGAAGG
>CAJWHN010000064.1 GCA_913041085.1 uncultured Flavobacteriales bacterium
TCCCTTCCCTTCCAAGAATTACCTTGGCAGGTTCGATGGGTATAATCTCAGCCTGTGAAGGCACCCCGTAAAGACGGAGCAAAGATAATTTTTTCTTTATAAATATCCACTTTTGTACTGCAAAGAAAATTCTTCTTTAATAAAGGTGAAGGGGCTTTATGCTTAGTGGCTTATACTAAGCATATCGTTTAACCATATCAATAGCCATTTCAGTTCTATTTTTCCCAGATACCATAGCGTATGGCTTTTTGAGGACTTTCAATTCCTTTTCATAGATAGCCAATAGCTCTTGTCTATGATTGGGGTGTTCTCGCATGCCATCGTTTTTCCAAGGGAGGTCAATATCACACAACAAATAGTAGTCGTAATTTCTTTTTTGTATTTGTTCTAAAATCCAAGGGTGGCAGTTATCGTATTTAAATTCACTCCATACCTTGCATACGATTAGGTCGGTATCCAAGAAAAGATAGGGGCTATTTTGGGGTATAGCATCTTCTATCTCAATTTGTTTTTTAGCAATTTGTAGTATGTCTTTTGGAGTATATGGGGCGGATAGTTGAGCGATATACTCTCTTGCGTACTCTTGACGATAAGGACAATTAAAGTGTTGAGCCAAGGCTTTGGTAAGTGTGCTTTTGCCAGTACACTCAGGGCCTATAACTACTACTTTTTTCATATTTATATGCTGGGTTTTTCTTGCAAATGAGCGTTGACAACTTTCATATTAAAAACTACCTTTTGCTGAAGTAAAAAACTGTTTTTCATTTCTTTTTGTATGGCTGTCATGACGTTGTCGTAATCGCCAAATACTAGTGTGCTCATACCGTTAGTTTCTAAAGAAAAGAAAGGGTATCTTTTGAGGCGTTTAATAAAAAATGTATTGGGTTCGATGTAATTGACATCAAGGGGGTACATTCTAATTTCTGCTGAGCATTTCATTGTTTTTCATGGTGTTGTAATGTTGGATAGATTGGGCAATTTCTTCCAATAAATTAGGGTTTTTTTCTATACTATTTCCTACCACTACAATGTCAGCGCCAGCCTTACAATTGGCTATGGCTTTTTCTCCACTACAAATACCGCCACCAATGATTAGGGGAGCATCAATGGCTTGGCTAACCATATTTATCATGGATTCTGAAATAGGATTGGTAGCACCACTACCACCGTCCATAAAAATAAGTTTGAGGCCTAGCATTTCTCCTGCCATAGCAGTACACATAGCTACATCGTTTTTATCGTGCGGGATAGGGGTGGTATTACTCATATACGAAACGGTGGTTGGCTTACCACTGTCTATAAGTATATAGCCAGTAGGTAATATTTCTAAGTTAGAGTGTTTGAGCAAAGGGGCAGAAATGACTTGATTGCCAATAAGCATATCAGGATTTCTTCCAGAAATAAGTGATAAGAATAAAATGCCGTCAGCATCTTTATTGACTTGCATAGAATTTCCTGGAAAAATAACTACTGGAATAGAACAATTGGACTTAATAGTAGAAATACAAGTTGCAAAATTACCATTTGTCAATAAGCTACCACCTACAAAAATTAAGTCCACTTTGGCGGCAACAGCTTTTTCCACAACTTGTACTAACTCATTTGTACTTTGTTTGTCGGGGTCTATTAAAACGGCAAAAAGTTTCTTCTCTTTTTGTTTATTTAATGTTATGAAATTGTAAATATTCATTAATGCAAATGTAACTAATCAAAATAATACACTAGCCAATGTTCTTTAAATTTTTCGTAATTTAAGTTGTACTGTTTGTCTAATAGGGTACATTCCAGTTGATTCATTGTTATTTTACGAATCTTTAAATCTTCATTAAAAATCAGCTTTCCCTTTTGGTGTATTTTATGTAAGCACTCTTTAGCACACCACATTAATGTTGCCATTTCATCGTCTTTAGCTAGATTGAGTTCCTCTTGACTAAGAAATTTATGTCTAATGCGATAGGCTTTAGGACTAATAGGCTCAAGGTCTATGGCAGCAAGTTTATTTGCACTTATGAATGCCAATAATTCTTTAGAGTGAGATAAAGAAACGGCTTTGCCATTTGATAAGTTTGGAGCTCCATAGCTATTGTATGATAAATGGCTTTTGGGGTGGAGGTTTTGTATTAAATTTTCTTTAGCTTCAATTTCTTTCTCACGCTTTGTTTTTTGAAGGTATTCAGTCCTTGAAAGATGCCTTAAGCATAAGGTCTCAATGGATTCAATGACGAGCTGGAATTGAGTCGTTTTTTTATTAAGTGAAAAATCTATCATTGAACGAGCAATATAAGTCAAAATGAGGAGTTAATTTCGTATTTTTGTACCCTAAAATTTAACAAATGGAATCTAAAGTGGAAAAATTAGCTTATAAAGTGAAAGACATTACCCTAGCAGAATGGGGTAGAAAAGAAATTAAATTGGCAGAAGCAGAGATGCCAGGACTAATGTCCTTAAGAGAAGAATTCGGTCAAGAAAAACCCCTTAAGGGTGCGCGTATCGCAGGTTGTTTGCATATGACTATACAAACGGCTGTACTAATTGAAACACTCATAGAGCTCGGTGCTGAAGTGAGCTGGTCTTCTTGTAATATTTTTTCCACTCAAGACCATGCTGCATCAGCTATTGCTGCTGCCAACATTCCAGTATATGCTTGGAAAGGCATGAACGAAGAAGAATTTGACTGGTGTATAGAGCAAACATTATTTGCTTTTGAAGGCGGTAAGCCCCTAAATATGATTCTTGATGATGGTGGTGACTTAACCAACATGGTGTTTGATAAGTATCCAGAGTTGGCTGAGGGTATTAATGGTCTTTCTGAAGAAACAACAACAGGAGTGTTGAGGTTATTTGATAGAGAAAGAAACGGTACTTTATATACCCCAGCTATAAATATCAACGATTCTGTAACGAAGTCTAAGTTTGATAACAAATACGGTTGTAGAGAGTCCCTAGTAGATGGAATCCGTAGGGCTACTGATGTAATGATAGCAGGAAAGGTGGCAGTTGTGGCTGGTTTTGGAGATGTTGGTAAAGGCTCTGCTGAATCTTTGAGAGGAGCAGGAGCTAGAGTAATTGTAGCAGAAATTGACCCAATATGTGCTCTACAGGCCGCTATGGAAGGTTTTGAAGTAAAGAAAATGATGGATGCTGTGCCAGAAGCTGATATTATTGTTACTGCAACAGGTAACAAAGATATAGTTAGTGGTGAGCATTTTGAAATTATGAAAGATAAAGCCATCGTCTGTAACATTGGTCACTTCGACAATGAGATAGATGTTGCTTGGCTAAATGATAATTGGGGAGAGACTAAAGATACTATTAAGCCTCAAGTTGATAAATATACTGTAGGCAATCACGATATTATTTTGTTGGCAGAAGGTCGTTTAATCAATCTTGGTTGTGCTACTGGTCATCCATCATTTGTGATGTCTGCTTCTTTTACTAATCAAGTGATTGCTCAAATGGAGTTGTGGAATCACATCGATAAGTATGAAAAGAAAGTTTACACCTTGCCTAAACACCTCGACGAAAAGGTAGCTCGTTTGCACTTGGCCAAGATTGGCGTTGAATTAGATGAGCTAAGTAATGATCAAGCAGACTATATAGGTGTGCCTGTTGCTGGTCCTTACAAACCAGACTATTACAGGTACTAAACTTGTAAATTATAAAAATATATCATAATCTTGTTAGACCTAACAAGATTATGATATGTTAAAATCCACCACATTTTTTCTGATTTGCACCTTTTTCAGTGTACAGCTTTTAGCTCAGTGCGTACCTGATGAAAATTTTGTTCCAGTAGGGGCTAATTATGGTTTGTCACCAGATACATTAGCCACAGCTTATGTCAATCAAAGTTATAACCAAGACTTAACCTTTGTTTTACCTCTTGACACTTTAGTTGAAATAGAAGGTTTTGGCGAAAATCTAATTGCTTTTGAAGATTATCACATCACTTCTATATCCTTGCCAATAGGTTTGTCGTGGGAATGTAACAATTCTGAGGATAATTGCCATTATAACCCTACAATCTCCCAGTACGGTTGTGTGAATCTTTATGGTGTACCATTAGAATATGGTGAATTTAATGTAGATGTTACTGTGGTGGCAACTCACGAATTGTCTTGGGTGGTAGGAACTGAGGAAATTAGTTTCAGTTTACCTTTAACCATACTTCCCAATATTTCTGCCAATAGTGGTTTTGCTATGACTAACTTTTCAGGCTGTGCGCCACTCACTGTTGATTTTATCAATAATAACCCAGCCCTTGCTGCATATTCGTGGGATTTTGGCAATGGTAACGTATCCAATTTAGAAAATCCAAGTTCGCAATTGTACACAGAGTCGGGTGTTTATGAAGTGCATTATACGGCTCATTCATCAATCGAACCATTTTACTTCTTAACTTCTATTCAAATTAGTAATGCTTCTGGCTGGGCAGGTGATTTAGATGATGGTTTTGGAACCCTTAGTCCTGACCCTTACTTCAAATTGTTTGACAGTGAGGGTGTTCAAATTTTTGCATCTAGTGTTCAAGTCGATAATTCTTTTCCTGTATCATGGAATTTGGATAATATTCCTCTAACTAATCAAAATTATACTATTGAAGTTTGGGATGAAGATGGAATTACCTCTGATGATAATCTCGGTTCTGTTAGTTTTAATGGATATTCCAGCTCTTCAACCTTAACTAATGGCGATTTGGTTATGGAATATACTATTTTGGAAGTTCAGCCAACGCCATTTGCTGATGTTGTCGATACCATATATGTCTATGATTCTCCAACTCAGCCTAGCTTTTCCTATGATGAAGAAAATGTTATTCTTTCTTTAGATTCGGACTCTATGGATGTCAATTATCAATGGTATTATATCAATAGTCCTATTCCAAATGCTAACAATACCACTCATATTCCTAGCAACTCTGGATTTTATTATGTCTTAGCGACTAATGATTTTGGTTGTTCTACACCTTCACAAGATGAAATTATTGTGGTCTGTGATGATTTTGCTCCTGAGCTAGAATTGAATTCGGATACTATAAGTTATATGGAGTCTTCCATATTCGAATACCAGTGGTTTTATGAGGGGGAACAGATGTTGGGACTAAGCTCGTCATATATCATTGCCGAGCAAGAAGGTACTTATAGTTTACTTCTACTTGATCAGTGGGGCTGTAAATACAATTCTAATGAAGTGTTTTTTAGTCTTGCATCTCTTTATGATTATAATCAAAATAAGCTATCAGTTTTTCCTAATCCAGCTTCGAATTATTTAGATGTTATAGTTGATAGTGAGCAGTCATTTCACCTATTAGAGTTATTCGATATGCAAGGTCGTAAAGTACTCAGTCAGCATTTATGGGACGTCAAAAATCGTCTTGACATACAACATTTAGAAAGGGGCACTTATTTATTAAAGGTGTATTCTAAAGGGCAGCAATTAACAAAGCGTATCGTTCTGAATTAATTGGACACATATATATAAGTGCCGTCAAAATTAGTATAGTACTGTTTTAATGGAAGTAGGGCAGGACCACTAAAAGGCGTGCCATCGTCTAGCAAAAAATTGGAGTTGCAGCAGCTATCTGTCAAAAAACTTGGGTTTATTTCATTATTTAATTGAACCACCTCGCAATCGTTGCTAGGTCTGTAAGAGCATGCTCTCTCATAAGCAACGTACTCATTACTGTTTTTATGATAAATTATAATACCTCTTATGCCATAAATTTCTTGAGTATAAATGGCGCTACCTACACCGCCTAATTCGGATGCTTGTATTCTAAAACTGACTGGTACATTAGGGATAGTATTGTCATCTTTATTGCAAGAATTGATAATTATTATCATTAAAAAGAGTGTAAAATATTTGCTCATGATAAGGGCGTTTAATTCGTATTGTAAGAGTACAAATTTTTTAAGATAAGTCCTATAATCTTCATTTAATTTCTATATTTACAAACTTTTGTTAAGCAGAATATGAATAGAATTTTATAAAACTATGTTCAATAAATTATACTTGCTTCT
>CAJWHN010000065.1 GCA_913041085.1 uncultured Flavobacteriales bacterium
TGACTAAATAAGTAGGTGATTCTATATTTTGAATTGCTAATTGAGCTTCTGAAGGTATATTAGGAGATTCTTTAACAATTTGCAAAGCAATATCCTTTATGGAATCGACAAGGGCGATAAATTGCTCATCTCCCTTCTCAGGTTTTTCTTCAGACAACTCAGCAACAGTAGCATTCAAATATGGTTCTTCTTGAACCATTTCTTGAAGCTCTATTAATTTCCTACCTTGAATAATAATAGTGATATTTCCATCTGGCATTCGTAACATTTTCATAATGTGCGCCACCGTACCAATAGTGTTTAAATCACTAAAAGTTGGATCTTCTATATCAGACTTCTTTTGAGAAACAACCCCTATAGTTTTAGACCCTTTGTAAACTTCCTTAATAAGCTTAACTGATTTATCTCTTCCAACAGTAATAGGAATTATTACACCAGGGAAAAGAACCGTATTTCTAAGAGGTAAAATAGCTAAGGATTTAGGAACTTGTTCCTTATTTATTTTCTCCTCGTCAACGCTACTAAGTAATGGGAAGAAATCGGATTCGTCCTCAAAATTTGCACCAGCAA
The DNA here is from genome assembly GCA_913041085.1 of uncultured Flavobacteriales bacterium. GTDB lineage: Bacteria > Bacteroidota > Bacteroidia > Flavobacteriales > UBA7312 > UBA8444. Next base: position 571 of record CAJWHN010000065.1, read on the forward strand.
AAGAATCTAAAAACATGTCTTTTTTCATTCAAAATTTTTTTGTCAATCTTGATAATAGTGTTGTTCGAAAATAATAATGACAAAAAGTGTGCCATTACAAATATCATATAAACGACTGACAAAACTAGTCTTTTCGGTACGACTTTGTCAGTTCAAAAACCTCAGTTAAAATATCTTTTTCTACTTGATTAAACTCTATGGCACGGCGTTGCATCACTTTTTCTGCCACTTCAAAGACTTTATTTAAGCGATATGTCATATAACCTGCAGAACCACCCCAGGAGAAAGAAGAAACAAAATTGCGAGGAAAACCTGCACCAAAAACATTAGCACTTACTCCGACAACTGTCCCAGTATTAAACATCGTATTGATTCCACACTTAGAGTGATCACCCATAATAAGACCACAAAATTGAAGTCCTGTATTTATAAAGCGTTCTGATTGATAACTCCATAATTTAACCTCAGCATAATTGTTTTTTAAATTGGAGTTATTGGTGTCAGCTCCTAGATTGCACCATTCACCTAATACAGAATTACCTAAGAAACCGTCATGTCCTTTATTGGAATATCCCAATAACACAGAGTTGTTTACTTCACCCCCAACTTTACAATAAGGACCTAAAGTAGTTGCCCCATAAATTTTTGCCCCCATTTTGAGTACTGAGTTTTCGCACATAGCAAAGGGTCCTCTGACAATACTTCCTTCCATAATTTCAGTATTTTTACCTACATAAATAGGTCCTGTCGAAGCATTAAGAATAGCATGTTCTACTTTTGCGCCATCTTCAATAAAAATATTTTCTGGATTAGTACAAGCATTAGTTTCGCTAATTAGTTGAGATGTCCTTCCTTCTGTAAGTAGTTTAAAATCGGATTGAATACATTCATCATTGTACTCAAAAATATGCCACAGTTGTGAAACTTGCAAAAATTCATCATCATAGGTAATAACATCACAAGGAATGCTTTCCTTACTCCTATATGCAATAAGTGTTTCATTTTGCTTTAAACACTGATTATCTGCTAAAGATTTAATTGCCTTAACAAGATTAAGGTCAGGGCATATAGAACCATTTATCCAAAGGTTATCGTCATTACTAATCAGAGAAAATTTTTGCTGCAAATAATCTTCAGTGTAAAATGAGCATTTCGTATTTAAAAAGTGTTCCCATTTCTCAGTTATGGTAAGTATGCCAATAAGAATTTCAGAAACAGGTCGAGTGTAAGTTAATGGTAGGAGGTTACCTCTGAAGTCATCAAATAAAATGTAATTCATAACAACAAATGTAATAATTACAAAAAAAAGCAAAACTATCATTACTGATAATTTTACTTTAAAACATGTATTTTATTCTAATTTAATCTAGAGACCAAAGCTAAAAACTCCATTTTCAACAACAACACTATCTAAGCTATTAGCTATGTTGTACAAAACAGCCGAAAAGCTGCCTGAAATTTCATCTTCATCACTCACTTTCAAATTAATAACAAATCGACTATTTGAATTTTTAGTATAAGTGTACAAATTATCGTTTTTATCATTAAAATTTATTGAATAACCGCTCAATGTACTAACATAATCTGCTTGATTAAAAACACCAAATCTAATAGTATCTAATATAAGTTCTAATTGCCCTACATCATTGTTTCATCCCCAAAATATTTATTGGTTAGAAATTACTCTATCTCCAATGTAAAAGCTGGGCAATTCACCTTCTGTGAATTTAGTTTATAGGTAAATACATTAGGCACAGATTTCTTCTTTTTACAAGAAGTGTTTAGAAGAAAGAAAACAGAAAACAAAATAAATGCGAAACTGGCAAAATTTAATTTTTTCATTTTTTTTAGCTTTGATAAGTTTTAAGAAGGAGCACCTTAGTCTTTTGGGCAAATCTAGAAGGTTGCCATTGTGAAATATATGACTTAAATCACATCATTTAAGTATTGAACCTAAAATGCATAATATCGCCATCGGCAACAACATACTCCTTTCCTTCTACTGACATTTTACCATTTTCTTTGCATGCTAATTCAGAACCTAACTCTACAAAATCTGTATATTTAATGACCTCGGCACGAATAAAACCTTTCTCAAAATCGGTATGTATTACACCTGCAGCTTGTGGTGCTTTCATTCCCTCTTTAATGGTCCATGCTCTAACCTCTTTAACTCCTGCCGTAAAGTAAGTGGAAACATTTAATAACTGATAAGCTGAACGAATAAGTTTACTAACACCAGGCTCGTCTAAGCCCATATCCTCAAGAAACATTTGGCGTTCTTCATAACTATCAAGTTCTGTAATGTCTGCTTCTGTAGATGCCGCAATCATCAAAACAGAAGCATCTTCATCTTTTACAATTTCCTTCACTCTATCAACATGAGGATTGCCATTTTTTATGGAAGCTTCATCAACATTACAAACGTACATTATTGGTTTATCAGTAAGTAACATTAAGTCAGCAACGTGTTCTTTTTCTTTATTTTCTAAATCTATACTTCTAACCGACTTGCCTTGTTCTAAATGAGCTTTGTATTTAGATAGGACATCAACAACTTTTCTAGAATCTTTATCACCTGTCCTAGAAAGCTTTTCATACTTCTGAAGTTTCTTGTCAACTGCTTCTAAATCTTTTAATTGCAATTCTATGTCTATGGTTTCTTTATCTCTAATTGGATCAACTGAACCATCTACATGAACAATGTTATCATTTTCAAAACACCTTAACACATGAATAATAGCGTCAGTTTCTCTAATATTAGCTAAGAATTTATTTCCTAAGCCTTCTCCTTTGCTAGCTCCTTTTACTAATCCAGCAATATCAACAATTTCTATAGTAGTTGGTTGGACTTTTTCGGGCTGTACCAAACGTTCTAACTCGTTTAATCTATTATCAGGCACACTAATTACACCTACGTTAGGTTCTATTGTACAAAAAGGAAAATTTGCCGATTGCGCTTTGGCATTAGACAAACAATTAAACAAAGTCGATTTTCCAACATTCGGCAAACCTACTATACCACACTTCAAAGCCATTTCAAATATATTTTTCGCAAAGATAATCAGCTATTTAAACATTTTTGAAAAAATATTAACAATTGTAATTTCCCCTACTAAAAGAATTACATTTGAGACTTAAACTAATTAGACCATGAGTGAGGATTTAAACGCTATTTGCAATCAAGTTAGAAGAGATATTGTTCGTATGGTACACGCTCAAAGTTCAGGCCATCCTGGCGGTTCACTAGGTTGTGTTGAGTATTTTGTAGCTCTATATTTCGAAGTTATGAAGCATAATACAGACTTTGAGATGAATGGTATTGACGAAGATTTATTTTTTCTATCCAATGGTCATATCTCCCCTGTTCTTTATAGTGTATTAGCAAGAAGAGGATATTTTGATGTTAAAGAATTATCGACTTTCAGAACCATAAACTCAAGACTTCAGGGACATCCTACCACTCACGACAAACTTCCTGGCGTACGAATTGCCTCAGGTTCTTTAGGTCAAGGTATGTCAGTAGCTATTGGTGCAGCACTTACTAAAAAATTAAATGACGATAAGTCCATCGTGTATAGTTTGCACGGAGATGGCGAATTGCAAGAAGGTCAAATATGGGAGGCTGCTATGTATGCTTCGGGCAACAAAGTCGATAATCTAATTTGTACAATTGACTATAATCAAAAGCAAATTGACGGTTCATTAGACGAGGTTCTTCCTATGGGAAATATTGCTAATAAATTTAAAGCCTTTGATTGGGAAGTATTAGAAATAAAGGACGGCAACGACATTAATGATGTTATTAACGTTTTAAATAAGGCTAAATCATTGTGTGGTAATAGAAAACCCATTTGCATAATCATGCATACTGAAATGGGAAATGGCGTTGATTTTATGATGGGAACCCATAAATGGCATGGCGTTGCTCCTAACGACGAGCAGTTAGCAGATGCTCTTAGTCAAAATTCAGAATCACTAGGTGATTATTAAATGTTAAACTTAAACAAACATATCTTTTTAGCTATACTGATAATTTCTATCGGTCTATTATTCCCCTACCAAACCTTTGCCCAAAAAGATAAACCAGTAACTCGTGTTTTGTTCATATTTGATGCTTCTCAGAGTATGTACGCTCAATGGGACGGAAATAGCAGAATGGAAATTGCCAAAGAACTGCTTAGCAATATGTTAGACAGTCTTGACAATAAAGAAAACTTGCAAGTAGGTTTAAGATGCTATGGTCATCAAAAACCATCACCACCTCAAGATTGCAGAGATACTAGGCTAGAAGTTCCTTTTGGAAACAATACCATACCTGCCATAAAAAACAGATTAAAAACACTTCGACCAAAAGGCACAACTCCAATTGCAAAAGCACTAGAATCAGGTGCTTTAGACTTTCCTGATGTCACCTCGAACTCTAGAAATATCGTTATTCTAATTACAGATGGTATAGAAGAATGTGGCGGTGACCCATGCGCTGTCTCTAGACTATACCAAGAGAAAAAAATTATTCTTAAACCTTTTGTTATTGGTATTGGTCTTAGTGAAGAATATAAGAAAAATTTTGAATGTGTGGGTACATTTTACGATGCTAGAAATCCTGATGAATTCAAAAATATTTTAGATGTAGTCATTTCTCAAGTGCTAAATTCAACTACTGCTCAAGTTAATCTATTGGACGAAAATGAAATGCCTACCGAAACAAATGTACCTCTCAGCTTTTACGATTCTTTTTCAGGTATTCTACAATATAACTTCATACATACTATGAACAGTAGAGGTAATCCTGACACCTTGAATATTGATCCAGTACTAAGTTATAAAGTTGTTGCCCATACCATACCACAGACAGAAGCGGAAGGAGATTGGAAATTAATTCCAGGTAAACACACTACAATACCCATAAAATGCCCACAAGGCACATTAAGTATTAGTTCTGCAATTAATAAAACTAAAGTAGAATGTATTATTAGAGAAAAAGGCAAAACTGAAACCCTTAACGTTCAACAACTTAATACAAAACAAAGGTATTTAACAGGTGAATATGATTTAGAAATTTTGACTTTACCTCGTATTTATGAAACTGTTAAAGTCAATCAAAGCGAATCTACCAATGTAAAAATTCCTGAACCAGGCTTAGTTGTTTTATCGGCCTCATCATCTCCTTATGGAAGTATATTTGAAATAAGTAATGAATTGAAATGGGTTTGTGATTTGAACACCAAAAAGGGAAGACAAACTCTCTACCTTTTGCCAGGAAAGTATAAAGTAGTGTATAGAGCTAAAAACGCCTCTTCTAGCGAATACACTAAAGAAAAAACATTTAAAGTAAGTTCTATAAAAACCGTATCTCTAAAACTATAATAATGGAAATGAAAGACACACGCTCAGGATTTGGAGCAGGATTAA
>CAJWHN010000066.1 GCA_913041085.1 uncultured Flavobacteriales bacterium
TATTAAAAAAAGTTCGAAAAATTGAATTGAAGACTAAAGGTCTTTCCAATCATATTTTTGCAGGTGAATACCATACTGCATTTAAAGGAAAGGGTATGGCTTTTAGCGAGGTCAGAGAATACCAACCCGGCGATGACATAAGAACCATAGATTGGAATGTAACAGCTCGTTTCAACAACCCTTTCATCAAGGTATTTGAGGAAGAAAGAGAAATGACCGTTATACTAATGATTGACGTCAGTGGTTCCAAAAACTTTGGAACACAAAATCAAATGAAACAAGAGTTAGTCACTGAGCTATCGGCAGTCATTGCTTTTTCAGCTATCCAAAATAACGATAAAATCGGTGTTATTTTCTTCAGTGATAAGATGGAGAAATTCATTCCACCAAAAAAAGGGAAATCCCATATTCTAAGAATTATAAGAGAATTAATAGCGTTTGAACCCGAAAACAAAGGGACAAATATTGGTGAAGCATTACGTTATTTCAATAATGTTATAAAAAAACGAAGCGTTTGTTTTGTTATCTCTGATTTCATTGCTGATGACTTTGACGCTCCACTAAAAATAGCCAATAAAAAACACGATTTAGTAGCCATTAGGATTCACGATTTAAGAGAAGAAGAACTGCCTAACGTGGGACTTATTCAAATGAGAGATGCCGAAACAGGGCAAATCAAATGGATTGACACTAGTAACAAAGTAATTAGAGATTCTTATCACAAAAGTTATTTAAAAAATGAAAAATCCATAAATCAATTGTTTAAAACAAGCGGTGTTGATACCATTCAACTGCGTACTGATAAAGATTACATTAAGCCATTAATCCAATTTTTTAAACGAAGAGGGAAATGAAAAAGCTACTAATACTTCTTCTACTACCTACAATTATATTTGCACAACTTAGCGTCAAAGTTGACAGCACTAATATCCTTATTGGCGATCAAATAAACTACAGCGTACAAGTAAATATACTCGAAGGCGATAGTCTACCCCGTTTCACTGATACTATAGGTGCTCTAGAAATTGTGTCAAAATCAACTGTAGACAGCATAAAAACTGATGAAGGATGGCAACTCACGCAATCTTATGTTTTAACCGTTTGGGACAGTGGGGTCTATTATATACCGTCTGTTCAGTATAAGTCGTTTGTAAGCGACTCTATTGCCATTATAGTCAACACAATCGAAATGGCAGAAGATGCTGAACTTAAAGATATTAAAGCACCTATACATACTCCAATAAGTTTTGAGGAACTAAGCCCCTACCTTCTAGCACTTCTCATTCTTGCCATTTTGATTTACGCCATTAGATGGTATATCAAAAACAGAGAGAAAACTCCGGTAAAAATCGAAACCGTTGAAAGGGTAATTCCACCCTATGAAATTGCTCTTAATGAATTGGAAAAACTAAATGCTAAAAAATTATGGCAAGAAGATAATGTAAAGGAATATTATAGTGAGCTTTCTGAAATTATTAGAACTTATATTGAAAACGGTATTGGTACCCCAGCAATGGAAATACCTACTCAAGAAATTCTTTTTCAGCTTCACCGAAAAGGTATAGATACTACTAAGCTAAAAGAACTTTTGACCAGAGCTGATCTAGCCAAATTCGCTAAGGCTAAGCCTATACAAATAGAAAATGAAGAAAGTCTAAAAATTGGATACGACTTTATTCATCAAACAAAACCTCAAAAAGAAATCGATGATGTGGAATAATTGGACATTCTATAACCCCGATTTTTTATACGCTTTGTCTCTAGTGCTATTACTCTGGATATGGTATTACTTTAGACAAAGAGAACAAGCCGCACAACTGCAAATTTCTTCTTTAAAAGGTATTACTCAAAATAGCTGGAAGGCAAAAGGACGTCATCTTTTATTTCTATTTAGAACCATAGCTTTGGCCATTCTAATAATTGCATTTGCCCGACCACAATCGACCTTATCATGGGAGGATATGACAACAGAAGGTATTGATATTGTCATTTCAATGGATATATCGGGAAGTATGTTAGCACAGGATTTAAAACCCGATAGACTGGAAGCTTCAAAAAATGTGGCTATGAATTTCATTTCTGGACGTCCTAACGATAGAATTGGACTAGTGATATTCAGCGGAGAGAGTTTCACTCAATGTCCATTAACTACAGACCACCAAGTTTTGCAAAATTTATTTGCAAATGTTAAGAGTGGAATGGTTGAAGATGGAACTGCTATCGGTATGGGCTTAGCTACTGCCGTAAACAGACTAAAAGAAAGTGAGGCTGTAAGTAAAGTTATTATTCTATTGACCGATGGAGTCAATAATCAAGGCTCGGTAGCCCCTTTAACGGCTGCTAAGATTGCACAGAAGTTCGGCATAAGAGTTTATACCATTGGTGTTGGCACACAAGGATATGCCCCTTACCCTTTTAAAACACCTTTTGGCACAACAGTATATCAAGATGTCGAAGTACAAATAGACGAAGAAACACTACAAAATATAGCCTCTGTGACTAATGGTCAGTATTTTAGAGCAACTTCAAATAAAGCTTTAGAGTCCATTTATAGAGAAATCGATCAACTAGAAAAATCAAAAATTGAAGTCAAAGAATATCATAAGAAGAAAGAAGAATTTTTTCCTTTAGCACTTTTGGCATTAACTTTATTAATTATTGAGTTTGCACTCAGGCACACTATATTTAGAAGTATAACATAATGTTGAGATACGAAAATAGCGAATGGTTGTTTTTATTGGTTCTGATACCAATAATAATCCTTGTATTTATTCTTTCTTTAAAATGGAGAAAAAAAGCTATTAGAGTTTTTGGACAACTTAAGCTAGTCTATAAACTTATGCCTATGGCTTCAGAGTTTAAGCTAAGATTTAAATTTATTTTGTTCGCTATTGCAATTGGCTCACTCATCATAGGTATTGCCAATCCTCAAATTGGCTCTAAAATGGAAGAAGTAAAACGAGAAGGGGTCGATTTAATGATTGCTATTGATTTATCAAATAGTATGTTGGCAGAAGACCTTCAGCCTAACCGCTTAATGAGGGCTAAACAATCCATATCTAAATTGATTGATAGACTTGATGGCGATAGAATAGGGTTAATTGTTTTTGCTGGTGATGCCTATGTTCAACTACCAATTACAACCGACTACTCTGCTGCTAAGTTATTTTTATCTACCATCAATACTAGTATAGTACCTACTCAGGGAACAGCGATAGGAAAAGCTATTGAATTATCCATAAAAAGTTTTGATTTAAATAATGACCAAAACAAAGCCATAATTGTTATTACAGATGGTGAAAATCACGAAGATGATGCCATTGAAAAGGCTAAAGAAGCACAAGAATTAGGCATTTTTGTGCACACTATAGGAATGGGTTCTGCTGAAGGTGGTCCTATTCCAATTAAAAATAGATACGGTACCATAACATCTTATCAAAAAGACAGAGAAGGAAATACTATTATTACTACCTTAAATGAAGAAATGCTCAAACAAATAGCCCAATCAGGTGGAGGCTCTTATATTCGTGCCAATTCGACACAAAGTGGTCTAAATGCTTTGTTTAAGGAAATAAACAAAATGGAGAAAAAAGAAATTGGCTCCAAAGTATTTACTGATTATAAAGACCGATTCCAATGGTTTATTGGATTGGCTATAATTCTTCTAATTATAGAAACACTAATGAAAGGAAGAAAAAATAAATGGAGTAGTAAAATTAATTTGTTTGAAGAAGATGAAAATTAGACTCACATTATTTGTTATTCTACTAAACACAGTTGTTGTTTTTGCTCAACACCCCAATGGCAAGATCAGAAAAGGCAATACCGCCTATAAAGACAGTTCCTACAGCGATGCTGAACAACTATATAGAGAAGCATTGATGAAAGACCAAAGCTCATATGAAGCTTCTTTTAATATGGCTGATGCAATTTATAAACAAGAACGTTACAGTGAAGCTAATTCATTGTTCAAAGCACTATCAGAAAAAACTGATGATAAAATAAAAAAGTCAGAAAGCTATCATAATTTGGGGAATTCATTACTTAAAGAGCAAAAATTAGACGAAGCCATAGAAGCCTATAAAAATGCACTGCGAAACAACCCAAAAGACTTGGATACTAAATACAATTTGGCGTATGCTATGCGAATGAAAAATCAAAGTCAAGAGCAAGAAAAAGAAGAGCAAAAGGAAGAAGAAAAAGAAGAAGACAAGAAGGAAGAAAAAGAGGAGCAAGAGGAAGAAGAAAAAGATAAAGGTGAAAATCAAGAAGAAAAAGGGGAACAATCAGAAGAAGAGAAAAAAGAAGAACCCAAACAACCTCAAGACCCTAATGAGATGACTGAAGAAGAAGCACAACAAATTTTAGATGCTCTACAACAACAAGAAAAAGAACTTCAGGAGGACTTACAAAAAAAGAAACAAAAGGGAGTTAAACTCAAAATTCTAAAGGATTGGTAGATGAAAAATTGGATTGTTTACATACTTGCTTTTTTACCTTTCCTCTCATTTGGACAAAACTTAGAGTTAAGTGTTAGCAAAAATCCAGTAGCTGTTGGCGAAGAATTTAGAATAGATTTCACTCTAGATGGAGAAGGCACAGGCTTTAATCCTCCCACATTAAATGGACTAAGAAAAATCAGCGGGCCTAATCAATCTTCAAGCAGTAGTATGCAAATAATTAATGGTAAAATTAGCCGTTCTCAAAGCACTACCTACTCCTACTACGTAACCGCACTAAAGGAAGGCGAACTCAAGATTGGAGAAGCAAGTATAACTTCCAATGGAAAGCTTATTCGTTCCAAATCAGGAATAATGAATATAACCAAAGCTAACCTCAATACCAAGTCTATTGCTAATTACAACATAGCTGAAAACGTTTATTTAAAAGCTGGAGTTAATAAAAGAAACATCTATCAAGGTGAACAAATAGCAGTCAGTTATAAACTGTACTCAAAAATAAACTTAGCTGATATTAATTTATCAACTATACCTGAACTTAATGGCTTTTGGAAAGAAGATATAGAAACTAAATCAACACCTAAATTAGAAGTTATCGATGGTGTTAGACACAACGTTTGGGAAATAAGTCGATTTATCTTAACACCTCAAAAAAGTGGTAAGTTAAATATTGACCCTATGGAAATTAACGTTACTGTGCAAGTTAAAAAACAACGTAACAGAAGAGACCCATTTGGAGATCCGTTTGGAATGTTTGGTTCTTATCAAAATATTGAAGAAAAAATACAATCAAAAAATATTACGGTTAATGTAAAAGATTTACCAGAAGGTGCGCCTGAAAATTTTAATGGTGCAGTAGGTCAATTTGAAATTAAATCGTCTGTAAACAAAACAACAGTCGATGCCAATGAAGCTATTAATTACAAGCTGATCCTATCTGGAAATGGCAATATCCACTTAATAGATAATATCCCTATTGATTTCCCTTCAAACTTTGAAGCTTATGACCCACAAAAAAAAGACAAAACATTTAGTACAAAAAGTGGAGTCGCAGGAAGTGTCGAATTTGAACACCTATTGATACCAAGATACAAAGGGGAATATACCATAGAAGGTGTAGGATTTAGCTACTTTAACACCAAAACCAAGTCTTACAAAAGCCTTAACACTCAAGACATAACAATAAAAGTTTTAAAGGGTGAAAACAACGAGAACTCCTACTTATCTTCTGAAGAACTCCAAAACAACAATAATTCTCAAGCTTTCAGTACAATAAAAGCAGATACAACGCTAGAACGATTTAACAACAGCCCTTTTAATAAATCGCTATTTATAATACTAGTTTCAATACCAATTTTAGCTGTTATTGCCTACTTCGTTTATTTATATTTTGA
>CAJWHN010000067.1 GCA_913041085.1 uncultured Flavobacteriales bacterium
TGATATAGTCCGATAAAGTTTTTTTGTGAAGCTATGCTCATAAAAGGTAATGGCAGGTGAGGGCTAACATGATAACCCTGAGCATAAATAGAATGAGGCACTACCCAACTAGGCATTCCATAGCCCAAACGTTCTTCAAAACCATTAGGAAGATTGGCATTAATAATGGCTCGTATTTTATTCATTATTTCCTTTCTTTCTTCAGGAATTTTGTCAAAATAATCGTTTACTGAAATAGCATCAATTTTCATTACTTATATTTTAAATTCTATGAAACAAATGTATAATTTTGTGTAATGAGATACTTGATTTTTATTGTTTGTTTATTTTTTGGCTGTAAAGGACTAGATAGTTCTGGAAGTTTGATTCATAATGTTGGTTTTGCTCAAGGTACTTCTTACAGTATCAAATACATGAGCTCAGAGGATTATCATCATGAAATAGATAGTCTTCTTACAGTTATTGATTATTCATTATCTACTTACAATACCAACTCTTTATTAAGTCAATTGAATTCAGGTGATACTAGCCTATTGTTAGACACTCATTTTGTACGTGTTTTTAAAGCCTCTCAGCATATTTCTTCACTCAGCGATGGATTATTTGATTGTACTGTAGCACCATTAGTTGAGGCTTGGGGGTTTGGTCCTGATGACAGAAAAGAGGTCGATTCTTTATACATAGCCACTTTATTACAACAGGTCGGTTATCATGATTTATGGCTTAGAGGAGATAGCTTACTTTCTAATCCTGAACAAAAAACTATGGATTTTAATGCCCTTGCTCAAGGTTATACAGTAGATGTCATTGCTGAGCTTTTGGATTCACATTTAGTTTCTGACTATCTAATTGAATTGGGTGGTGAACTCAGATCAAAAGGGCACAATTCCAGAAACAAAAAATGGAGAGTAGGTATAGACAAACCCTCTAATGAGATTGATGTAAATGACCGCTTTCAAATAATATTAAACCTTCAAAATAAATCGTTAGCAACTTCTGGTAATTACAGAAACTTTTACGAAAAAGATGGTCAGATATATACTCATACTATTAACCCTAAAACAGCTTATCCTGTTCAGCATTCTCTATTAAGTGCTACTGTAATTGCTGATGATTGTATGACTGCAGATGCTTATGCCACTACTTTTATGGTAATGGGAGTGGAGCAGACTAAAGACTTTTTAAGTAAACACCCCAATTTAGAGGCTTTTTTGATATTTACTAATGCTGATAAAAGCTGGGAGAATTGGTCTACAGAAGGTTTTAAATCACTAGTGACTAACTAGCTACTTCTTCTTTCTTGCACATTTCGTCAGGCCTAGCACCACAAAATCCACAATTTTCTCCTTCTTTGTTAAGGAATGGGCTGTTGCTTGCACAAGTACCAGAAAATTTACCGTCTTTCTTGACGAGTATCTTAATGGCTATTCCAGCAAAACCTATAGCTAATAATGCTATTGCTAATAAAACGACTTTCATACAAAATTCAATAGGTTGCAAAGGTATGAAATTGTTATACTACTTTTGCTAAAAATTTTATTTATGGACGCACGGCTTGTAGCTTTTGAAAGATTATTGAATATAATGGACGATTTAAGGGCTAAATGCCCTTGGGACATGAAGCAAACTATTGATAGTTTACGTTACTTGACCTTAGAGGAGGTCTATGAATTGTCTGATGCCATTGTAGATGGTGATATGCAAGAAATTAAAAAAGAATTGGGAGACATTATGTTACATCTTGTTTTTTATTCTAAGATAGCTTCAGAAACAAATACCTTCGATATTACAGACGTTCTTAATGGTATTTGTGAAAAATTAATTCATCGCCATCCTCACATATATGGAGATGTTAAAGTAGCCGATGAGGCAGAGGTAAAAGCCAATTGGGAAAAGTTAAAGCTAAAAGAAGGCAAGATTTCTGTCCTAGAAGGGGTGCCTAAGTCTTTACCAGCTATGCTCAAGTCTATTCGAATTCAAGAAAAAGCTCGTGGTGTTGGTTTCGATTGGGACGATAGACAGCAAGTGTGGGATAAGGTGCAAGAGGAATTAATGGAACTAAAAACCGAAGTGGATAAAGGCGATGAGCAGAAGATTACTGAAGAATTTGGTGACCTAATTTTTTCACTTATCAATTATGCTCGTTTTGTGAATGTAAATCCAGAAGATGCTTTAGAAAAAACTAACAAAAAATTTATTCAGCGCTTTCAATACATGGAAAAACAAATAAAAGCTAAAGGACAAGAGCTATCAGATTTAACTTTGGAAGAGATGGATGTGTATTGGAATGAGGCTAAAACTATTTAGGTGCTTTTTTGAGTAGGTAAAGTCCTAAACTGGCAAATAGCAAATTGGGAATCCAAACGGCAATGATAGGAGACAAGTCACCATTAGTTGCAAATGTTGTAGAAACTTGCATAAAAAGTATATAAGCAAAGCTAATAAGTAGCCCTAGCCCTAGATGCAAACCAATTCCTCCTCTAACTTTTCGTGATGCCATAGCCACAGCAACAATGGTAAGTATGAGTGTTGCAAAGGGATAAGCAAAACGTTTTTGTTGCTCGATAATATGAAAGACTAAATTTTTAGAGCCTTTCATGCGTTCTTCCTTGATATAATCGTTAAGCTGAAACATATTCATAGTTTCTACCATACTTCGCCTTACGTTAAAATCATTAGGGTGAAGATTAATTGTTAAGACCAAGGTATCACCTTCGATTATTTCTTCATTTAAATGGTCTATCTTACGAATGAAATAGTTGTTAACCGTCCAATTTTCTGTAGTTTCATTCCATTTGATATAATTGCAAAACAGCTTTTCTTGGAGTTCGTTATTCTCAAATTGTTCCATTGAAAATTTATAGCCAATATTTCGTTTGGTGTTATAAGATTGCATGTAGATAAACTGACCAGGTTTTATTTGCATATGTATGTCCTTATCTCTGTTTTTGTAAGGGTTTTTTATGTAAGTGTTTTCAAATTCTAAGCGTTCACTATTGGCAGGAGGTATAATGAAGTTGCTAAGTGTAAATGATAGGACAGCTAATAATCCAGCAGATAACATAAAAGGTTGTAAAAATCTATTGAAGCTTATGCCACTACTTAAAATGGAGATAACTTCTGTATTATTAGCCATTTTAGAAGTAAAAAAAATGACAGCGACAAAAGTGAATAAAGGACTGAAAAGGTTGCCAAAGTAGGGTATAAAGTTGAGGTAATAGTCGAATATAATCCCTCTAAGTGGAGCATCTTTTTCTATAAAATCATCTATCTTTTCGGAGATATCAAATACCACAACGATTAGTAATATTAGTGATATAGAGAAGAAAAACGTCCCTAAAAACTTTTTAACGATATACCAATCTAACTTTTGCATTTACAAACGTCTGTCTAGTTTTTTAACCATTTTATTTTTCCATTCAGTAAATGTTTCTGCCTCTAAATGTTCTCTAGCTTGTTCCATTAACCATAGGTAAAAACGAATATTGTGTAAAGTTGTTATTTGTTTGCCCAACATTTCGTTGACAGTAAATAAGTGACGCACATAGGCTTTACTATATGTAGAGTCCACATATGAAGTCCCATTTTCATCTATTGGTGAAAAGTCGTCAGCCCATTTTTTATTTTTGATATTGATAGTCCCTTCACTTGTAAATATCATACCATTTCTAGCGTTTCTAGTAGGCATTACACAATCGAACATATCTACGCCCAAAGCAATGTTTTCTAATAGATTAGTTGGCGTTCCTACGCCCATTAGATAGCGGGGCTTATCTTCAGGTAGTACGTTACATACAATTTCTGTCATTTCATACATAAGATCATGAGGTTCGCCCACAGATAAGCCACCTATAGCATTGCCTTCACGCTCAAAAGAGGCTATTTTTTCTGCCGATTGTTTTCTCAAATCTTTATATACACTTCCTTGAACAATAGGAAATAGGGTTTGATCAAAGCCGTATTTTGCTTCGGTACTATCAAAGCGTTCACAACAACGCTTTAGCCAACGGTGTGTCATGTGCATAGACTTTTTAGCGTAATTATAATCGCAAGGGTAAGGCGTACACTCGTCAAACGCCATAATGATATCAGCACCGATAGTTCGCTGAATATCCATTACATTTTCTGGAGTAAAAAGGTGGTAAGAGCCATCTATATGGGATTGAAATTTTACACCTTCTTCCTTAATTTTACGTTTTCCTGACAGGGAATATACTTGATAACCACCACTATCGGTAAGAATGGGCTTTTGCCAATTCATAAATTGGTGTAGTCCTCCCGCTTTTTCTAATACTTCAATTCCTGGTCTTAAGTACAAATGGTAAGTGTTGCCCAAGATAATTTGTGCTTGAGTATCATTATCTACTTCATGCTGATGCACACCCTTGACTGTTGCTGCCGTTCCGACAGGCATAAAAATAGGGGTTTGGATTTTTCCGTGTGCAGTTGTCAGTTCTCCTAAACGTGCTTTTGAGGCACTATCTTTTTTAATCAGCCTGAAATCCATAAATGCAAATTTCGCCAAAGATAGTTAAGTCTTAATAACATCTATTTTATAGGGCATAAAAAAATTAAATATCCGTATCATTGTATTCTATGGATATAGCTACTGTATGCTTAGTAATTTTTTCTTTTGTCTTTCTAGTACAATTGTGCTATTATCTTTTTATTTTTTTAAAGTTAGTAAGACTAAAAGAACAAAAAAAGACCTTTTCTAAATCCGTTTCTGTTGTTGTATGTGGTTACAACGAAGAACAGTACTGGGAGGCTCTAGTGGATAAATTGTTAGAACAAGACTATCCTAGTTTTGAAATAGTATTGGTTAATGATCAGTCAACAGACAACACAAAATTTGTATTTAAACAATGGGAAAACCATCCTAAAATAAAACTTGTTGACATAGGAGAAGATATTAAAAAAGGTTTGGGTAAAAAGTTTGCCTTAACATTAGGTATTAAAGCCGCTAAGTATGACTACCTGCTTTTGACTGATGCCGATTGCTACCCTAGAGGTAAGGATTGGATTAGTACTATGGCTCAACATTTTTCTAATAAGACAATTGTGCTTGGATATGGTGCTTATGATAAGCATAAAGGCTTGTTGAATAAGTTAGTAAGGTTTGATACATTTCAAGTGGCTATGCAATATTTTTCCTATGCTATAATCGGCAAAACCTATATGGGTGTAGGTAGAAATTTAGCTTATAAAAAGTCCTTGTTTTTTGATAATAAAGGCTTTGCTACTCACCTGCACTTACCTTCTGGTGATGACGATTTATTTATCAAAGAAGTAGCGACTTCCAATAACACTGCTATAAGCATAGCGCATTCATCGCATACCTTATCTGTTCCAAAAACAACTTGGAAGTCTTGGATAAGACAAAAAAGTAGACACCTTAGCACTGGTGTTTATTACAAGAGTTATCATAAGATAATGTTGGGTTTATGGACACTTAGTCAAGCCTTATTTTGGCTGTTGTTTATTGTTTTGCTGTTTTTGCAACCCTTTATACATTTTATTATTTCTTTGTTTGTGATACGTTTAGCAGTTCAAATACTGGTGTCTTATTCTATAATGAAAAAACTAGAAGAAAAAGATTTAATATTTCTGTATCCATTTTTAGAATTACTGTTTATTATTTTTTACTTTATCTTTATAGTCAACAGAATGATAAAAAAGAAAAGGTTTTGGT
>CAJWHN010000068.1 GCA_913041085.1 uncultured Flavobacteriales bacterium
AAAACTATAATAATGGAAATGAAAGACACACGCTCAGGATTTGGAGCAGGATTAACTGAACTTGGTAAACGCAATCCTAATGTTGTGGCATTATGCGCTGACCTCACAGGTTCGTTGAAGATGAATGAATTTGCAGATAATTTTCCTGAACGTTTTTTTCAAGTGGGTATAGCAGAAGCTAATATGATGGGCATAGCAGCAGGATTGACCATAGGAGGTAAAATTCCTTTTACTGGCACTTTTGCTAACTTCTCTACATCAAGAGTTTACGACCAAATCAGACAATCTATAGCCTACTCAGAAAAAAATGTTAAAATATGCGCTTCTCACGCTGGTCTAACTTTAGGAGAAGATGGTGCCACTCACCAAGTTTTAGAAGATATAGGTATGATGAAAATGTTGCCCGGCATGGTAGTTATCAATCCTTGCGATTATAACCAAACTAAGGCCGCAACAATAGCCATAGCAGAACATAATGGACCTGTTTACCTTCGTTTTGGTAGACCTAAAGTGCCTAATTTCACTCCTGAAAACCAAAGCTTTGAAATAGGAAAAGCTATTTGTCTAAAAGAAGGAAAAGACGTTAGTATTTTTGCTACAGGTCATTTGGTTTGGGAGGCTATGGAAGCACAAAAAGCCTTAGAAGAACAAGGAATTAGCGCTGAAATAATTAATATACACACCATTAAGCCACTGGATGAAAAAGCAATTTTAAAGTCTGTAGTTAAAACAAAATGTGTGGTAAGTGCCGAAGAACATATGTTAAATGGTGGGCTTGGTGATAGCATAGCACAATGTCTTTCAAGAAATAACCCCACTCCTATCCAAATGGTAGGAGTAAACGATACATTTGGTGAAAGTGGAAAACCTAAAGAGCTTATGGCTAAATATGGACTAGACTCTATTAGTATTTTTAAGGCTGCATTAAAAGTTGTCAAAAGAAAATAAATATTCAACAGGGCAAAATGTATTTTTCAAACATCAAGCCCAAACTACACCCTTTGCAAATGGAATGGAAATTTCTCATGCCGAAGGAATGTATATTTATGACGTCAATAATAAAAAATATTTAGACTTAGTTGCTGGAGTATCTTCCTGTACACTAGGACACAGTCACCCAGCAATTGTACAAAGCGTTAATGAACAAATGCAACGTTATGCTCATGTAATGGTTTATGGCGAGTATGTTCAATCTCCTCAGTACAAACTTTCACAACTACTAATAGAAAACTTGCCTAAAAGTTTAAACTGTACCTACTTGGTAAACTCTGGAACAGAAGCTATTGAAGGTGCTATGAAATTAGCTAAACGTATTACTTCAAAAAATAAGATAATATCGTTTAATAACAGTTATCACGGTAGTACACATGGAGCTCTTAGTATTATGGGTAAGGAGCTATATAAAACCAAATACCGCCCACTACTCCCCGATTGTGAATTGATTGATTATGATAGTATAGAACAATTGGTATTAATAGACCATTTAACAGCTGCTGTAGTTGTTGAGCCAATTCAAGGTGCAACAGGATTTAAAGTTCCATCTTCAAAATGGTTAGAAGCTCTCAGAAAACGTTGTGATGAAGTAGGTGCACTGCTTATTTTTGACGAAATACAAACTGGTTTTGGAAGAACAGGACAACTATTCGCTATAGATACTTTTGGCGTAACTCCTGACATCCTATGTATAGCTAAAGGTATGGGTGGCGGTATGCCTATCGGTTGCTTCATCAGTTCTAAAGAGAATATGGATAAACTTAAAGATAATCCCAAACTTGGTCATATTACAACCTTTGGAGGCCATCCCGTTTGTTGTGCTGCATCACTTGCTACTTTAAACACTTTAATAGAAGAAAAAAACATCATTCAATCTGTAGAACGTAAAGAGCAACTTTTTAGAGAAAATTTACAACACCCAAAAATTCAAGAAGTGCGAGGCAAAGGCTTGATGTTAGCTATAGAATTGGATGATCCTAAACACTGTCAATATCTCGTAGAAAAAGGATACGAACAGGGTTTAATTATGTTCTTTTTCTTATTTACAAATACAGCTGTTCGTCTATCACCACCACTCATAATTTCTGAAGAAGAAATTATTAAGGCTTGTAGTACTATCAAAAACATTTTAAACGTAATATAGATATGAAAAACATTCTTTTTTTAGCTGCTATTTTTGCATTTTCTATTGCCTGTGGCACTAATGAAGACAACAGAGGTTACAAGGTTAAAGTTGGTGACAGTTGTCCAGATTTCAGCATGGAACTCTTAGATGGAAAGACAATTACCAACGAATCGCTATTAGGTAAGGTAAGTGTGATACAATTTACAGCCTCTTGGTGTGGTGTTTGCAGAAAAGAGATGCCCCATTTGGAAACTCAAGTGTGGCAAGAATTTAAAGATGAAGATTTTATTCTATTAGGAGTAGACCTGAAAGAATCAAAAGAAAAAACAACAACATTCATTGAAGAAATGGAAGTGACTTATCCCATAGCATTGGACACCAATGGGCAAGTGTTTGAACAATTTACCCTTCCCAAAGCTGGAGTAACACGAAATATTGTTTTGGATAGAAAGGGTAAAATAATTTTCCTTACTCGTTTATTTGATAAAGTTGAGTTTCATCAAATGATTGAGGTTATTAGAAAAGAACTAGAACAATAACTACTACTTTTGATTGGAAGATTTAAAGCGTCCTTTTACAAAACTTCTTAGAGAAAGGTGTTTGGTCTTTCTACTCTTTACTCGTTTACGCCACATAACGAAAGAAGAACGCTTCATATACTTACGCATTAGCTGACGCACCTCATTTTCTTTAAGATTATACTGTAACTCAATAGCGTCAAAAGGTGTTCTATCTTCCCAAGCCATTTCTATTATCCTATCAATATCTTTTTCTGAAAGTACCAAGACTACTGCTTTATGAGTTTTTTAATATAGTTATTAAATTCAATGAGGTAAATTCCAACCTCTAAATCTTGTATGTCAATAGAGTGTTTGAAATCACTTTTTACAGACGAATGAACCTCTTGCCAAATGGTGTTGTATATTTTAATTTGACCATTGATTTTACTCTCAAGAACAAAAGCTCCGTAAGTAGGATTAGGAAATATATCAAACTGTGTCGTGTTAGCGCTATAATCTGAAGTTGACAAACCAGATTCGACACAAAAATTAAGCGTTATATCATCACCAAAATCAGAATTTGGCTCGTTTAATTCAGCAAGGATATTATCGTCATTATCATAAATAGTAAAGTCGCCATCGAACTCACAGGTGTGTTGCGAACCGTACAAACCATCGCCATACTCGTCTTCAACCACAAATTTATAACAGCCATCCATTAAACACCAGTTCTCAGTAATACTTTCTGGATTTGGCTCCATATCTTGAGCAGTATTTCCTCCCGGATAGTAACCATTGGAAACTGAATAAATCACCTGACCGTTAGTACTTTGTAATTCCCAAGAAGTTTCTTCGCCATAGCAGTCAGGCAAGAAGTCTAACTCCACTAAATTGGCAGCTACACTTATATAGTCTGTCATAATATAATCATCTGAATTTTCTGTACCAGAAACACTCAACGAGACATCATAAGTACCTGGTGAATTGTAGATCACACTATGAGGTCCAGGACCATTAGCAGAAGCTGGCGAACCACCAGGAAATTGCCAATTGTATGAAGTAATTTCTCCTGAAGATAAAGATGAATAAGTAACCGATGAGTTTAAGCAAACATTAGTTTCTGAGCTATTGAAAGCAGCAGTTACAGTAGCACTTTGATTACAATATATGCCATTTAATGAAATAGCATTTGTATTAGCAGGATCTAACCAAGGCTTTAGCTGTTCGGAATTAGAGTTACCTACCTGATCCCAGCCATGCCATAGTTTTCCGTAAATATCTGTTTGATTGGTAGCATCACAAAAAGATGAACCACCAGTTAATACACCTACCAATAAAGAGTTCTGATTGTATATTGGCGAACCCGAAGAACCACCTTCTGTTACGCCATGACCATTATCCGTTTGAGACCATTGCACTTGCCAATGTGTTGTATTATCAAAGCCAAAACCCAATCCACTAGAAGATGACAAGTTATTGGTAAAAGTAGAAATCTTCATTATATCTCCACTAGGGTGATGAATACTAACACCGCTAGAAGCAGGAGTATTTGAACGATTCCAACCAGAAAAATATGGATCAAAATCAGGATCACTATTCAGTTCAACTAAAAAGAAATCGGGGTCGCCTACACTACCCTCTCCACCACTGTTAGCAAGTCTAGAACAACCTGTAATAGAATATGTATTGTTAGGAACAGAATTATTACAATTTGGCGAACGGTAGTTGAAATAAAAAATTGATTGATTTAGTCCATTATCACTAATATCACCACCACTGAAGCAATGGTCAGCAGAAAGTACGTAAGGCGTACAATTGTTCAGTGTGTTATTAACTAACGCACCTGTACATAAACCGACATTCCAACCCGAACCAATTTGTATTCTACACACAGATTTTTTTTGGTTTTCCCAAGCGTTACCTTCGGAGCAATTGGCATTGACTTGGCAATCTTCAGAAGAATTGTAACCTCCTAATTGCCCGCCACTAATATCTCTGTAAGCATATGCAAAACGATTAATAGATAGTTTTAATTCGTTAGACTCATCGTGGGGTTGAAAATACTCAAGAATTAGCATATCGCCACTAATAAGCTCTGTTGCAAAAAGACCTGAACTGTGGTTATGTTTTGAAGTAAAAGGACCTATTCTTTGAGTCTGCGAAGGGTTATAAATGTATAACTCTCCAGACGATGGTATCCAAAAATCGTCATAATACAATGAAATACCTTTAGCATCGGTAGCTGATATAGCTAATATCCAAACCTTACCTCCATCTACCTCAGTCCATAAACCATCGTCAGAACTTGAAATATCACACAACACAAATTTGCCAAAGTTGAACATTTGACCTTTGACCACTTCTTGATTTAATAATTCTTCGATATCAGCAGGTTTATCAAAAGTCAATAAAGGTATTTCGTTACCAGAATCTAAAAAAATGGACTCAATGTTTTGTGCCGTTAAAAAATTGAAACTCAATAAAAATGATAGTATTAACTTATACATATTAGTATTGTTAAGGTTTTGACCATTGTAGGTTGAAGTACAAAAATAATGAATTGCAAATTAATCGACACAATTTTGATGCTTAACTATTATATTTGCCAATCAAATTATGACAAAAAACAAAAAAACATCACTTAAACGCGCTA
The DNA here is from genome assembly GCA_913041085.1 of uncultured Flavobacteriales bacterium. GTDB lineage: Bacteria > Bacteroidota > Bacteroidia > Flavobacteriales > UBA7312 > UBA8444. The sequence continues at coordinate 5,273 of CAJWHN010000068.1, forward strand.
GCCGTTTATTTCAATACATAAAACCATACAGAATAGAATTTTCCTTCGGACTTTTCTTCTTGTTGTTGTCTACTACAGCCTCGTTAATTTTCCCTGCTTTAATGGGTAATCTTGTTGATTCAGCCTCCGATAAGCTAGTGAATAACATCAACCAAATAGCAATAGCACTTTTGGTTTTATTTGCCTTACAAGCCATATTTTCCTATTTCAGAATTGTGTTATTTGTCAATGTAACAGAAAAGACCCTAGCAGTAATTCGACAAGAAACATATGCGCACCTCATAAAACTGCCAATGAATTTCTTTTCAAAAAGACGTGTTGGTGAATTGAATAGCCGTATTGCCTCTGACATATCCTT
>CAJWHN010000069.1 GCA_913041085.1 uncultured Flavobacteriales bacterium
AACGATACCGTTGTTGTATTCGATAGAATTAGAGAGCATATGGGTATTTACAAGAAGAAAGAATTTACTTCTTTGGTCAATCATGCTTTAAACAGCACTTTAAGTAGAACAGTAAATACTTCTTTAACTACATTCTTTGTATTATTAGTTATCTTCTTATTCGGAGGTGAAGTGATACGAGGATTTATGTTCGCCTTAATGGTAGGAGTTATTGTAGGAACCTATTCTTCATTATTCGTAGCATCACCAATTATGGTTGATACAATCAAAAAATCAGAGACTGATAAAAAGTAAATTTATATCATCTATTAATAGTTATAAAATGCCCCAAATTTTTGGGGCATTTTTAATTTATAGCAATTAATATTTATCATTAAATTTGTAGCTCTAATAATTCATTACATGACTTCTATTATATTGTTTATTGGTGGGCCAGAAATTGTAATTATCATGTTGGTGGTGGTTATGCTATTTGGTTCTAAAAAGATACCAGAAATTGCTAGAGGATTGGGCAAGGGTATCCGAGAGTTGAAAGAGGCTTCTAACGATATAAAAAGAGAAATTCGTTCTAGCGCAAACTCTGTTAAAGAGGAAGTTCAGAAGGTCGAAAAAGACTTAGAAAAATAATTAGCAAAAAAAACTAACAAGATTTCTTGTTAGTTTTTTAATTTGGGTACGATTTGATTTATTCTGCTCCTTTCACAGTTTTTACAATTCTCGCCGCAATCTTATAAGGATCTCCGTTTGATGCAGGTCTTCTATCTTCTAGCCAACCTTTCCAGCCGTTTTCAACAGTCATAATAGGTATTCTTATTGAAGCACCTCTGTCTGACACGCCATAGCTGAAATCATTAATAGACGCTGTTTCGTGTAAGCCAGTAAGTCTCTCATCATTGAATGCACCATAAACGTTAATGTGTTCTTGAGTAACAGGTCTGAAAGCCTCGCAAATTTTCTCATATACTTCTTGAGACCCACATGTTCTTAAAGTAGTGTTTGAGAAGTTAGCATGCATTCCTGAACCATTCCAATCTCCTTTTACAGGTTTTGGATGGTATTCAATGTAATAGCCGTAGCTCTCTGTAAGCCTGTCTAATAGATATCTAGCAATCCAGATTTCATCACCAGCTTTTTTAGCGCCTTTAGCAAACAATTGGAATTCCCATTGACCACTGGCTACTTCTTGGTTGATTCCTTCAAAGTTAAGTCCAGCTTCAATACATAAATCAGCGTGTTCTTCTACAAATTCTCTTCCATGAGTATTCTTTCCGCCAACCGAACAATAATACAATCCTTGTGGACCAGGATAGCCTCCTAATGGGAAGCCTAAAGGCAGTTGAGTTTGAGTATCCATAATAAAATATTCTTGCTCAAAACCAAACCAAAAATCATCATCATCATCATCAATTGTTGCTCTTGCATTTGAAGGATGATTAGAGCCATCGGCGTTCAGAACTTCCGTCATAACTAAATAACCGTTGATTCTTGATGGGTCAGGGTAAATAGCGACAGGTTTTAATAAACAATCTGATGAACCTCCAGAAGCTTGTAGAGTCGAGCTTCCATCGAATGACCACATAGGGCAGTCTTCTAATTTTCCACTAAAATTGTTGACAATTTTAGTTTTACTTCTCATGTTTTGAGTAGGTTTGTAGCCGTCAAGCCAAATATACTCAAGTTTACTTTTTGTCATTTTTTTTGGTGTTATTAATAGATAGTGTATTGAATACACAAATATAAAATATAATTGTGGATGTAATGTTGTAAAATTACCAAAAATATTAACAACTTTTTAATAGATATTGCATTGTGATGTTATCGAATGAAATAAATCCTTATTTTAGCAAAAATTCTATGATTTAAAAAATGAAACATTTACTTTCACTTACGATGTTGTTATTATTGTTGTCTTCAACATCTCTTTTGTCACAATCTTCTAAGAAAAATAAGATGTCTAAGGCTGATAAAGCTTTTATGATGCAAAATTATTATGAAGCCGAAAAGCTTTATAAAGCTGATTATGCTAAAGAGAAAAATAGGGCTAAAAAGGCCGAATTGATTTTTCTTCAAGCTGAATGTGCGCGAAACATAGGAACTCCAATTTATCTAAAGAAAGCGATAGCGATGTACAAGCGTGCTATAAAAGCTAAATATCCTCATGCTGAGGTATATCTTAGATACGCTAAAGTTCTGCAAAAACAACAAAATTTCTCTGATGCCATAGTACAATACGAAAAGTATAAAGAACTCAAACCAGACGATGAAAGAGCCCAAAAGGGTGTTGAGTCATGTATGTTTGCTCTAGATGCTTTGCAGAATCCAAGCCGATATGAGTTAACCTCTTTTCAACACAATACTAATCAGGAAGAGTACGCTCCCTGTTATGCTAGTAGAGACTATGACGAGTTATTTTTCACATCTTCAAGAGACGGCTCTTTAGGTAAGTCTTCTGATGGTTTTACAGGTAATTCTTTTACTGACATTTATTGGTCAAAATACGATAAGAAAAAGAAAAGATGGTCTAAGCCATCACCATTCGAAGAGCCAATGAATACCTCTGACCATGAGGCTGCGCCATCACTAAATAAGAGAGGCAATGAATTGTATTTTACAAGATGTATGGAAAACTCTAAAGTTAAGCCTGTCCCAACTTGTGAAATTTACTTCTCAAAGAAAAAAGGTAAAAATTGGATATCACCAGTATTGCTACCTCTTCCATACGATAGTGTAAGTAGTTTTGCACATCCATCATTGAGTTCTGACGGTAAAGTTCTTTATTTTTCATCTGATATGAAAGGTGGTTATGGAGGTAAAGATATCTGGTACATCAAAAAAGTTAAAAGAGATGAGTGGAGTGAGCCAATCAATTTAGGTGATGAAATTAATACTAATGGAAATGAATTATTTCCTTTTATACATGCTGATGGTTCTCTTTATTTTTCTTCTGACGGTCATATAGGTATGGGAGGTCTTGATATTTTTAAGGCTACATTTGATGCCGAAAACAATCTTCGTTCGGTAGACAATATGAATAGTCCAATCAATTCTTCTAATGATGATTTTGGGATTATTTTTGAAGACGAAGAAGAAAGAGGTTATTTATCTTCTAACAGAGTAGGAAGTAAAGGCGATGATATTTATCGATTTAACTTACCAAAACTTAATTTAACGCTTTCAGGAGTAATTACGGATCTTAAAACAAAACAAATTATCTCTGGAGCAACCATTGATATTGTTGGAAGTGATGGTAGTACTTCTCAAACTATTACAGATAATTCAGGTAGATATTTATTTGATGAAGATTTCATTAAAGAAAATGTATCCTATAACCTAGTTGTTACTAGTGAAGGCTATTTGTCAACTAATTTTACTCAATCAACAATTGGCGTAAAAGAATCTGTTAATATGGTTCAAGACATTGTACTAGAAGCTACGCTTAAAGAAATTGTTTTACCAAAAATTGAATACGATTACAACAGTGCTGAACTAAGAAAAGAATCAAAAGATGCACTTAATACCCTAATTACTGTACTAATTGAAAACCCTAACGTTGTTATTCAATTGCGTTCTCATACAGATAACAGAGCGGGTGATGACTTCAATATGGAGTTATCCCAAAGAAGAGCTCAAATTTGTGTAGACTACATGGTAGCAAAAGGTATTGCACCAATGAGATTAATTGCTAAAGGTATGGGAGAAAATGAACCATTTGTTATGGATGTAAAAGATGGTAAACTAAGACCTGGAGCAATTTTAAATGAGACATTCATTGATAAGTTGAAAAGAAAGAAAGATATAGAGAAAGCGCATCAATACAATAGAAGGACAGACTTTAAAGTTGTGCTAGATTCTTTCTATGATGCAGAATCAGATAGAGTGCTTCCAAAGAAGAACTAGCTTAATTTAACAATCATAAAAGCGTCTCGATAAATTCGAGATGCTTTTTTTTTACACTGTAATGAGTAAAGATAGATATAACTTAAGAGGAGTTTCAGCTGACAAAGAAGATGTACATCAGGCAATTAAAAATGTAGATAAAGGATTGTTTCCTAAAGCATTTTGCAAAATAGTTCCAGACTACCTTTCTAATGACGATGAATATTGTATAGTTATGCATGCCGATGGTGCTGGTACTAAATCATCTTTGGCATATATGTATTGGAAAGAAACGGCTGACATTTCCGTTTGGAAAGGGATAGCTCAAGATGCCCTAGTAATGAATATTGACGATTTATTATGTGTTGGAGCAACCGACAATATTTTACTATCTTCTACAATAGGGAGAAATAAAAATCTCGTTCCAGGAGAAGTTATTTCAGCAATAATAAATGGGACAGAAGAACTACTTTCTGATTTAAGAGGTTTTGGAGTAGATATTCGTTCAACTGGAGGTGAGACAGCGGATGTTGGTGATCTTGTACGAACAATTATAGTTGACTCTACAGTAGTAGCAAGAATGAAAAAAACAGATGTTATTACAAATAGTAATATTCAATCAGGTGATGTAATAGTAGGTTTATCCTCATTTGGTCAGGCTAGTTATGAAAGTGAATACAATGGTGGTATGGGAAGTAATGGTTTGACTTCTGCTCGTCACGATGTTTTTGCTAAGTATCTTTCAGAAAAGTATCCTGAAAGTTATGATTCATCAGTTCCTGAAAGCTTGGTTTATTCTGGAAGTAAAAAGTTAACAGATACTTTAGCTGATTTAAGTGTTGATATGGGTAAATTAGTTTTGTCACCAACTAGAACTTATGCTCCTATCATTAAAGAGATTTTAGAAAAACATCGTAGTGATATACATGGTATGGTACATTGTAGTGGAGGGGCACAAACTAAAGTACTACATTTTGTAGACGATGTACACGTTATAAAAGATAACCTTTTTGAAATCCCACCTTTATTTGATTTGATTCAAAAAGAGTCTAATACGGATTGGAAGGAAATGTACAAAGTGTTCAATATGGGACATAGAATGGAGTTGTATGTTCCTCAAGAAATAGCAGACTCTATTATAGCTATCTCTAATTCTTTTGGTGTGGAAGCAAAAGTAATTGGTAGAGTAGAAGCCAATGACGGTAAAAAATTAACTATTAAAAGCCCTTTTGGAGAATTTATATACTAGATGTTAGATAAGTTAGAAGCAATAAAAAATAGATTTGATGAAGTGTCAGAACTTATTGTTGATCCCAACATAATTTCTGATATGAAACAATATATCCAACTTAACAAAGAGTACAAAGATCTTCAGCCTATAATTGAAGCTTATCAGGAATATAAGAATATATTGTCCAACATTGAGAATGCCAAAGAAATGTTGAAAGACGATGAGATGAAGGAAATGGCAAAGATGGAGTTGGACGAATTGACGCCTAAACAAGAAGAATTAGAGGAAGAAATAAAAGTTTTACTTATACCTAAAGATCCTGCTGATTCTAAGAATGCGGTTGTAGAAATTCGTGCTGGAGCTGGTGGGGATGAAGCTAGTATTTTTACTGGTGATTTATATAGGTTATATTCTAATTACGCTAGTTCTAAAGGTTGGAAAACTGAAGTTGTGGATGTAGCAGAGGGAACATCTG
>CAJWHN010000070.1 GCA_913041085.1 uncultured Flavobacteriales bacterium
AATCTTCAAAAGTCATAAAACCATAGCGTTCTGGATGTGCCAAAATAAGCTTATAACCAGCGAGTTGTAATTTAAAAATAGTATCTCCAAAATTGGGTGGTGCAGAAATAAAAGATGTTTCTATCAGCATCTGATTATTTCCCGTTGTCAAAAATTTCTCGCCAGAATCGACTTTGGCCTCAAAATCATAATCAATGTAGTACTCTGCTGCTGCCGAGACCTCAACATCAACGGATTGTTTTTTTAACTCATCTAGCAAATCCTTCAATCCACCCAAAATAATTTCAGGTGTATTTCTATAAAAATCGTGCATTATATGAGGAGTCGTGATAACTTTCTTAAAGCCTAAGGATTGTAAATTCTTAATAATTTGAACTGAAGTTTCTAAATCAGGAGAACCATCGTCGATACCTGCAATCAAGTGTGAATGCATATCACAAACTAATGAATCAAAATTTATAGGTTCAAGATTTTTATCTTTTCTTTTAAAAAATGAAAACATTATTGGTATTGGTTTTGATAGTAGTTTTGGTATTCTCCAGAGGTAACATTATCTAACCAATCTTGATTATTAAGATACCAATCTATTGTTTTTTCAAGCCCTTCAGTAAATTGTAATGAAGGCTCCCACCCTAGTTCAGTTTTGATTTTTGACGCATCAATAGCATAACGCTTATCGTGTCCAGGTCTGTCTTTAACGAAAGTAATTAATTGTGCGGAACTGCCTTTCTGTCTTCCTAATTTCTCATCCATAATACCACAAAGTAGTTTTATCAAATCAATATTAGTCCACTCATTAAATCCTCCGATATTATATGTATCACCTATTTTACCATTATGGAATACAGTATCAATAGCCCTTGCATGATCGACAACATATAGCCAATCCCGAGTAAATAAGCCATCTCCATATACTGGTAAAGATTTATTGTTTCTTATGTTATTAATAAATAGTGGGATTAGCTTTTCAGGAAATTGATTTTCACCGTAATTATTAGAACAATTAGAAATCATAAATGGGAGACTATAGGTGTTACCATAAGCCCTAACAAAGTGGTCAGAACTCGCTTTCGATGATGAATAGGGAGACTGTGGGTCATATGGCGTTGTTTCTAAGAAGAAGCCATCAGTTCCTAAAGAACCATATACCTCATCTGTTGATACATGATAAAACAATTTACCATTAAAATTTTTACTCCAAAGATTTTTAGCCGCATGCAATAGGTTAAAAGTTCCTACAACATTGGTTTGAATGAATTCTAAAGGATTAGAAATGGAACGATCTACATGAGATTCAGCAGCTAAATGAATAACGCCATCAAATTGATACTTGTCAAACAAATCATTGATAAAATTAGAATCAACAATATCACCTTTTTCAAATATATAATTGGACTTGTCTTGGATATCTTTAAGATTTTCTAGATTTCCAGCATAGGTCAGTTTATCTAAATTGACAATCTGTGTATCAGGATATTTGTTTACAAATAATCTCACCACATGAGAGCCAATAAATCCTGCACCTCCTGTTATTAGAATCGTTTTCATCACACAAAATTTATCTTAACAAATGTAATCAATAAATCTATCAAATCTTCGTTAGTAATTGCGTTGATAATATTTAACTTAGCGTAAAATTATTTAAATGAAGTTTTCATCTGTTTTACTAATACTATTAACCACTTTACAGATATATGCTCAAAGTGAAGGTTCTAAAGAAAAGGTAGTTTTTATTTCTCCTTTCTATGAACTACAGTTTCCTTTAGCAGATATGAAAACTGACTTTGGCGCAAACTCTAATTTGGGTTTAGAACTATCTTTAATAAATGACAATAATATCTATTTATCACTAAGTGGTTCTTTTTTGTTTGGTAGCCAAGTCAAGGACACAACTATTCTTGACCATCTGATGGATGATAATTATAACATCATTGACGAGAACGGTCAAATAGCAGAAATACTTCTCAGCGAAAGAGGATTTAACACTAACTTAAAGTTAGGGTATCTATACCCAATTATGCACGAAAATTCTGGACTATTAGCTTATGGCAGTATCGGCTTTCACCAACACAAAATACGTATTGATGTCAAAAACTCTACCGTTCCCCAATTGGATACTGAACATAAAAAAATGTACGACCAATTGGCCAGTGGACTGAGTACATCAGCATTTATGGGTTTTTTAAGCATCAGTAAAAAAAGTGGCATACATTTTTATGCTGGTATGGAATTGATGAGAGCCTTTTCATACAATCAAAGAAGCTACAATCACATTGTTGGCGGCCCAATAGACGAAATGCGAAACGATTCATTTATGGGCTTTAAATTTGGATGGATAGTACCTATCAGTAAGCGTTCAACAAAGGAGTTCTATTATTTTTAATAGATGAATTTAATTTATCAAATAATCATTCGACTTTATGGGGCAATCATTTATATAGGTAGTCCCTTTTCATTAAAAGCTAGGCAATGGCTGAATGGAAGAAAAAATTTAGAGGATTATTTGCCAGACGGAACAACAGAGAACATTATTTGGTTCCATTGTGCTTCATTAGGCGAATATATGCAAGCCAAACCTCTTATTGAGGCTCTAAAAGAAAGACATACAGAACATAAAATTTTACTAACATTTTTCTCTCCTTCTGGCTATTTAAATGCTGGAAAAAATGAACATGTAGATTACAAAGCTTATATGCCTTTAGATACTCCAGCTAATGCTCAGAGCTTTTTAGAAAGAACAAAGCCTAAAATTGCCATTTTTATAAAGTCAGAATTGTGGCCTAACTTTTTCAAAAAACTGCATCATAACTCAATTCCAACATATGTAGTTTCGGCTATTTTTAAGCCCCAACACTATCTTTTTAAATTTTATGGAAAATGGCACCTTGGCATACTAAAAGACGTTAGCCATTTCTTTGTTCAAGATGAAGAATCCAAAACTCTACTGAATAAGAAAGGAATATATCAAGTTACAGTAAGTGGAGACAACAGGTACGACAAAGTATTTGAAGATAGTATTCATTCAAAAGAAATTCCTTACATCAACTCATTTAAAGGTTCGCACCTACTTATAGTAGCTGGAAGTACTTATAAAATTGATAGTAAAATGCTGATAAACATCAGCAATAGAATGCCAGAAGTAAAATTTATTTTAGCTCCTCATGAAATAGGACTTTGCGATGATTTAAAAAAATATGGTTTACTCTACAGTCAAGCGAATAAAGATAACGTCAAAAATCACTCTATTTTAATTATAGATAGTATTGGAATTTTATCACAATTGTATCAATACGCCAACCTTAGTTACATTGGAGGTGCTTTTGGTAAGGGATTGCACAATATTCTCGAAGCAATAGCCTTTGGCTCGTATGTATTTTTTGGCCCTAAATTCCATAAATACGAAGAAGCAAAAGAAGCGATTGGTGCAGGTATTGCTCAAAGTATCAAGAACGAATATGAGTTAGAGACAGCTATTAAACAACTTATTGACCAAAGAAGCCAAAGTAAAAATGACGCTTTAGCCTTTATTTCAGAAAAAAAAGGTGCTAACAAAATGATTATTAATGCCATAAATGATGCGATTTAAGTCATTTTTAAGGTTTTAGAGTTTTGTTTATCGGCATATATCCCGTTTCATCTATATAATTTTATTAGTCGTCAAAAACCATAGTGCTCCATTCAAAAAAGTAGCGTTTATTTGTCGTAGGAAAAGACGAATACAGAGCTTACTTCTCTGATTTTATGTTAATTAATACTGACATAAACTTATTTACCTCCCTTAAGCAAAAAGCACTCAGAAATGAGTGCTTTTTATATTGAATTTTAAAATGGGTGGCACTGGATTATCCTTTAAGTCTGAATTTTAAACCTTTAGTATTAGTATGAAATTGCGAACTGTATTCGATAACTTCACTAATACTTAAAACAAAAAAGCCCTCGATTAATCGAGGGCTTGTACCCAGGGCGGGACTTGAACCCGCACGGACATTACTGTCCATTGGATTTTAAGTCCAACGTGTCTACCAATTCCACCACCTGGGCTTGGACTTAATTCAATAAAAATCCTCTTTAAAAAAGAGGATGTTGAGCGAGTGATGGGATTTGAACCCACGACCCTCACCTTGGCAAGGTGATGCTCTACCCCTGAGCTACACTCGCAATTGGAGGGCAAATGTAATACATTTTTCAGATTACACAAACCCTCTTTTGTTTTTTATTTGCCTGTCATTTTTTTTATCTCATTCAATTTCATCAATGCCTCAACAGGCGTTAACGAATTGATATCTAAATCTTGAATTTCATCTCTAATACGCTCCAAAATAGGATCATCTAATTTGAAGAAACTTAATTGTATTTCATCATCTTTGGCTATTAGGTCTTTTGCCTTATTCTCTTGCGAAGCATGAGCTTTTTCTAAGCGTTTCATTATGACGTTGGCTCTATCAACTACTGACTTAGGCATGCCTGCCATTTTTGCCACATGAATACCAAAACTATGTTCACTACCGCCTTCAACTAGTTTCCTTAAAAATAATATCTGATTACCTATTTCTTTGACTGATACATTAAAGTTTCTAATCCTTTCAAATGATTTAGTCATTTCGTTCAGCTCATGATAGTGTGTCGCAAATAGTGTTTTAGCTTGTGTGCTATGTTGATGTAAAAACTCAGCTATGGCCCAAGCTATAGAAATACCATCATAGGTACTCGTTCCTCTGCCAATTTCATCAAGAAGAATTAAACTCCTATCCGAAACGTTATTTAGGATACTAGCTGTTTCGTTCATTTCTACCATAAAAGTAGATTCCCCTTGGGAAATATTATCTGAAGCTCCTACCCTAGTGAAAATTTTATCTACTAGACCTATAGTAGCACTTTCGGCTGGAACAAAGCATCCTGTTTGAGCAAGTAAAACTATTAATGCTGTTTGTCTTAAAATAGCGGACTTACCTGACATATTAGGACCAGTAATCATGATAATCTGCTGTTGATCTCTATCCAAATATATATCATTAGTAATATATTCTTCTCCAACGGCTAGTTGCTGTTCAATAACAGGATGCCTACCATTTTTTATGCTAAGACCATAGTCTTCTGAAATTTGAGGTTTAGAGTAACGGTACCTTTTAGAAAGTTCAGCAAAAGAATGTAATACATCTAATTGAGCTACTCGCTGAGCATTAATTTGTACATCAGGAATAAAATCTATTAAACTTAACACCAAATCATTGAACAATTGTGTTTCAAGAGCTAATATTTTTTCTTCAGCTCCTAAAATTTTAACTTCCAATTCTTTTAACTCCTGAGTTATATAGCGTTC
>CAJWHN010000071.1 GCA_913041085.1 uncultured Flavobacteriales bacterium
GTCGGCAAAGATACAATACTTTTAATAACCGCAAACTGTTTTAAATATTTTTTTTCAAATATTTTGAGATTGTTCGCACCGTTTTAATTGGTGCTAAACTTTTTCGTTCAAAAGCGGCTGCAAATATACTCGCTTATTCATTCCGCACAAACCTTTTGTGTTTTTTTTTAAATTTTATTCAATTTCTAAATTGTTTTCTAGTAAATTAATAAAATTGAATAGGCTAAATAAAATAAAATAGCGCAATAAGTGGAGTTTCACACTTTAATCAAAGAGTAAAAAGCGTACTTAAACGATGAAAAATAAATCAATCTGAGATTATGGCGTAGATGAAGACACTGTTAATATCTTGCCATTGTATAGTTTTCCGTCTTTTGTCGCAAACCTACATATGTAGTTTGCCATTTCTGTGGCAGACGTATTGGCTTGATAGTCTGGAAAGGCTTCTTGTAACATTTCGGTCTGAACAGCCCCAAGTGCTAAAGCATTAAATCGTAGTGAACTCTCCTTAAACTCCTCTGCTAAACATTCAGTAAGTATACTAATAGCCCCTTTACTACTACTATAGGTAGATAATCCAGAAAATTTAACACTACCTTGAACACCTCCTACACTACTTATATTTACTATATGTGCGTCATTATTGAAATGTAATAATAAATCTCTAGTTAGTTTAATGACAGAAAAAACATTGACACTATACACATAGTTAATGTCTTCATTGGTCATCTGACTTAAGGGCTTATTAACTAAAGCACCCGCATTGTTTATTAGTATGTCTATTTTACCAAATGATTTAACAGCGTCTATTATAGGAGAAAAATTCTCAGCAGTCAAATCAAAAGCTAAGGTATTTGCACCTAATTGTTCTAGCTCCAACAACTTATCTTGATTTCTTGAAATGGCTATAACTTTATGTCCACTAGCTAAGAAATGTTTTACCATCTCAAATCCTATTCCTCTACTTGCTCCGGTTATTACGACTTTCATTCTATCAAACTTAAGCTATCTATAATTAAACCCTTAGTGACTTCATCACCATCGGCATTATATAGGTGTGTTTTTATCTCAGCATTTAAAGAATCATCAGAACTTATCTCAAGAATCTCTACTGCTGCTAACCAATCTTTAGGGTGCTTTAACAGTTCTTGCCATACACCTGCTAACTCTTGCTTATCGGCATTGCCTTCTCTTATATCTCTTATTTTTTGATATAATTTATGTAGCTCTAAACGCTTTTCACCGTACTGAATCTTATGAGTCAATTCGCTAGGCACAAAAAGATTATCCTTTGAGAACACAGCCATATCGGCAGCACCAGAAAATACAGATACTATTGACTCTCCTACTGCCATATCGTAAGTCCCCCATTCTGGCTGAAATAATACTTCATCATTATAATTAACACGACAATCTTCAAAGCTGAGTATCATATTTAAACCTTTTCTGTTTTTGGAAACGTTAATGAGTTTTCCTTGCACATTCACCCCACTCTCAAACTCTAGCGCAACCTGTTTGCCTGCTTCTATTTCTAGACTCATCAATTCATCAACACACATATTCTCTAAAGGCATCGAGGTATTTTTTAATCGACCAACAGGAGAACTAAATCCGTGAGCGTGGTAGCTTTTATCATGCCCCACTAATTCTTTATTTTGCCAAGCTAGTGCTGTAGGTGAGGAAGTTGATACATAAACGATTTGATCATTATCGGCAATAACATTATTGAAAATCCCTGAAACTTGTAGCCCTGAACTGTATTCTACAGTACAAGTGTTATTGGAAGCTATAGCTTTCTCAAGCCCTTCTAGCCCTCCCTTGCGAAGTGCCATCGTATTGGCAAATTCTTCTAAAACTTGTGTAAGATGTGTGTAAGAAGGAGTTACATACAATTGAGGTTGCGGCTCAGTAATATCGAAAGCTTGTTGAGCAGCTTCAATTGAATAGGATAGTTTTTTTACTTCTTCTTTCAAACAACTCTCACTTTCTCCTATTGAAGAAAGTAAACCAGCACCATATATTTTTGGTTGGTTTAAATCGCCAATTAGTCCGTATTCAACAGTCCACCAATGCAGATTTCTAATTTGCGCCATTTCCGAGGGTTGACCCATATTAGATTGTATAAGCTCAATGTCTTTTTCGGCTTGAACTATTTCTTTTTCTTCGGTATTTGGGTCTTCTTTAATAATTGACAAGTGTCGAATAGCCTCATACAACTCAAAATCTTGGGCTGAAGAAATGGCTTTACTACCTATTTCACCAAACAACCTCAAGTATTCAGCATAAGTTGGGTCAGCAATAATTGGAGCATGACCAGCGGCTTCGTGCAAAATATCTGGTGCAGGAGTATATTCGATGTGTTCAATTTGTCTTATATCAGCAGCGATAACGAGTACTTTGTATGCCTGAAATTCCATGAATGATGAGGGAGGCAAAAAACCATCTACACAAACACAGCCCCAGCCAATCTTACCCAATATGGTATTCATATCCTTTATATTGGGAATGGAGTCAATAGTAATACCTGTCTTCTCTAAGCCTTTAAGATAAGATGCATCAGCAACCTTACTCAGATAGGCTAAATTTTTGCGCATAACGTATCGCCATACCGCATGATCTACTGGTGTATAATTGTCGTAATCTTGACTGACAACAAACTGTCTGAGGTGAGCGGGAAGTTTCGCTACCTGAGGGTTTCCAAAGTCGTTAAAATCTGTTTTCATAATAGGCTAGTTAGTAAGCTAAATTTAGTAAAACAAATTAGAAAAGAAAGTAAAATTATAAGTGTTTAGCTAAGGCGTTGTCAAACAACTCTTTATACTCTTGTACTTCACCAAAAGAAGCGTCATCAATACGTATATCACCTCTGGTTACATGCCCTAATAATAAGAATGAAACTGATGATTTTTTAAGCGTATCGAGGAATTCGTCTTCATTTATTTCGGCTACAGAAACCACCACTCGAGATGGCGATTCACCAAATAAAAAGGCATCTTCTCTGATTTCTCCACAGGTAGTTATATCAAAACCTAAGCCCCTTGGCATAGCACTTTCTAATAGTGTAATGAACAAACCACCATCAGCAACATCGTGAGCCGATTGTATATGATTACTTCGGATAAGTGTTTTTATTAAGTCTTGTAAGTAGTATTCCTTATCCAAATCAAAAGGTGGAGTTGAACTAGCCTTAATGCCGTGATAAGATGCTAAATACTCTGAACTACTTATATTATTGTGCGACTCACCCAACAAATATATTAAGTCGCTTTTGCCTTTGAAGTCTAAAGACATGATGTGTTTTTTATCTTCAACAATTCCTAACATACCAATGGTTGGTGTTGGGAAAACTGGCACTTCATTACCATCAATAGCAGTTTGGTTGTAGAAACTTACATTACCACCAGTTACTGGGGTTTTGAATTTCAAACAAGCTTTGGACATACCTTTTATTGCACCTACAAACTGCCAGTAAACTTCTGGGTTGTATGGGTTACCAAAATTCAAGCAGTTGGTAATTGCTGAAGGCACACCGCCAGAACAAACGATGTTTCTAGCGGCTTCGGCAACTGCCATAGCGCAGCCTTCTTCAGGGTCAGCATTGACCATTCTAGCATTACAATCTACTGTCATAGCCAAAGCCTTATTCGTACCTTTAACGTTTACAACGCCTGCATCTTTAGGAGCGTTAGTACCCATATTTATAGTTCCTACCATAGAGTCGTACTGCTCGTAAACCCATTTTTTAGAAGCTATATTAGGGTGTGTCGTTAAGAACTTAGCTACCTCAACTAAATCTTTTGGTTGCTCTAGCTGTTCAATAGAGAATTTTTTAAACTCTTGGTAGTAGGCAGGTTCTGAATACTCCCTTTCATAGATGGGTGCACCACCACCTAATACTAAATCATCTGCTGGCACATCGGCTACCAATACTCCGTGTATATAATACTTGAGTTGTCCGCCTTCGGTAACTTCGCCAATTTGCTCACAACTTAAATCCCATTTATCATAAATCTCGTGAACGATGTGTTCCTTACCTTTTTCAACGACGATGAGCATACGCTCTTGAGATTCAGAGAGTAAAATCTCCCAATCTTTCATATTTTCTTGTCGTGTAGGAACTTTATCCAAATGAATAATCATTCCGTGTTTACCAGCAGCACTCATTTCTGATGTTGAGCAAGTGATACCAGCAGCACCCATATCTTGCATACCCACTATTGCATCGGTTTGCCCTAACTCTAATGTCGCTTCTAATAATAGCTTTTCTTGGAAAGGGTCACCTACTTGAACTGCTGGTAGGTCGTTAGCAGAATCTTCTGTGATATCTTTTGAGGCAAAAGCCGCTCCATGAATACCGTCTTTTCCTGTTCTAGAACCTACAATATAAACAGGATTGCCAACACCAGACGATGTCGCCGAAATAAGACCGTCGGCTTTCATAATACCTGCTGAAAAAGCATTGACTAAAGGATTGGTATTGTAACATTCGTCAAAGAAAACTTCTCCTCCAACGATGGGAATACCAAAAGCATTACCATAATCACCAATACCTTTAACAACACCCTTGACTAGCCATTTGGTACGGTCTAATTCTATACTACCAAAACGCAAAGAGTTTAATTGTGCAATAGGTCTTGCACCCATAGTAAAGATATCTCTATTGATACCTCCTACGCCAGTAGCTGCACCTTGATATGGCTCTAAAGCTGAGGGGTGGTTATGACTTTCTATTTTAAATGCACAGGCTAAACCGTCTCCAATATCAACCAAACCTGCGTTTTCTTCACCTGCTTTGACCAGCATATGAGGGCCGTCTTTAGGTAAGGTTTTGAGCCAAGTAATGGAATTTTTGTAAGAGCAATGTTCTGACCACATGACCGAAAAGATACTCATCTCCGTAAAGTTAGGTGTTCTACCTAAAATGGATTTGATTTTATCAAATTCTTCAGGACGTAATCCGAGCTCTTGAGCTTGTTCTAAAGTGGCTAATGTAGTGGTTGCTTGTGCAGACATATTCTTTTTTTTCAGTATGGGCAAAAATAAGTATATCACTCATAAAAACGAATAAAAAAAAATGGCTTTTTAAAAAGTTTTCAAGAATATCCGTCTAGCTTACGATATGACCATCTTTCTCATACCAAGTGGTGTAGTTATCCTTGTACAAACGCTCCACTTCATTTCGCTTTATCTTCATAGATGGCGTAAGCAGATTGTTTTCTATAGTCCACTCTTTGTCCAGTACAACAATTTTCTTCAAACGTTCGTGAGATTCAAACTTAGGATTAACAATGTTT
>CAJWHN010000072.1 GCA_913041085.1 uncultured Flavobacteriales bacterium
GCTTTGTCTGATGTTAGGATAATTTGTTTGCCATTTTGGTGTAGATGATTGAAGATGTGGAAGAAAGCATCTTGTGTTTTCTCTTTCCCAGCAAAGAACTGTACATCATCTATTATTAATACGTCAATGGATTGGTAGAAGTGAATAAAATCATTTTTCTTGTTATCCATAATAGCATCTACAAACTGAGTTTGGAATTTATCAGCTGAAACATAAAGAACCGTTTTGTCTGCGTCTAAGTTTTTTACTTCAATACCTATGGCATTGGCAAGGTGAGTTTTTCCTAATCCACCATTACCATATATAAGTAATGGGTTGAAAGATGTGCCACCTGGCTTTTGAGCTACGGCATAACCTGCCGAACGAGCTAATCTGTTGCAATCGCCTTCAACAAATGTGTTAAAGGAAAAATTAGCATTTAGTTGTGGATCTACTTGTATCTTTTTTAAACCTGGTATAACAAATGGATTTCTTATAGAAGTCTCATTGATGTTAATGGGCATATGGATAGGGGTATTCTTTAAATTACCTTTACTATTACTAGGAACCTTGGTGACATAAGGTTTTGTGTTGTAGTTATTATCCATTACAATACTGTACTCTAACTTGCCTTCATCACCTAATTCTTTCTTAACTGTCTTCTTAAGTAAATCAATATAATGTTGCTCTAGCCACTCGTAGAAAAATTGAGATGGTACTTGTATTGTTAGCACATCACCTTTCAAGCGAATCGGCTTAATAGGTTCGAACCAAGTTTTAAAAGATTGTGGGCTAACATTATCCTTGATAATGCTAAGACAATTATTCCATACAATCTCGAAAACTTTATATTCTGTCATTTAACTTGTTAATTAAAAATTAAATACGCTTTTATTCTTTGTTAAAAAAGAAAAACAAATGTGTTAATAAAAAAGTTTAAAAAAAAATTTTCTGGCCCTTGATTTTAATGTTTTTTTTACAGTTGTGATTTTTTTATGGCTCTTATCTGAAAGATAAATCAAAAACTTTTTTTTTAGGCAATCACATCTAATACATTGCTGTCAAATGCATGTTCAAAATTACAATAATTTGACATATTTTCATCAAAATAAAAGTCAATTTTACCTAATTTAATTGCTCCAAAACCGACCTGGCTGATAAGTACATCTTTTTTCACACTATTTTTTACAATTACGGGCTCATTGAGAAAGGAATGAGTATGGCCACCAATTATCAAATCGATGTTTTTAGTTTGAGCAGCTAACTTCATATCACTGACTTTGCTGTTTTTGTATTTAAAGCCTAAATGAGACAGGCAAATGACTAAATCACAATTCAACTTTTTCTTAAGATAATGGGCTTTTTTATTAGCTACAGTTACAGGATCTAAATATTGAGTGTTGCCATAAAGCTTGGGGTCAACCAGACCTTTTAACTCTATACCTATTCCCAATACTCCTACTTTTATTCCTCCCTTATTAAATACTTTATGGGGTATTACTTTATCCTCTAATATAGTATTGCTAAAGTCATAGTTTGAAGATATGAATGGGAAATTAGCATGATGCATTTGACTAGCTAGTCCATCGATACCATTATCAAAGTCATGATTTCCAATAGTCACGGCATCATAGCCAATATCACTCATTAGTCTAAATTCCAGTTCTCCACCAAACAGATTAAAGTAAGGAGTACCTTGAAAAATATCTCCAGCATCTAACAAAAGAATGTTTTCTTCTTCTTGTCTTATCTTTTTAACTAGCGAGGACAATTGAAACATACCTCCTAAGCCTTTATTCCTTCCTGAGGAAAATGCTTCGATATGACTGTGCATATCGTTGGTATGAAGTATGGTTAATTTAATTGGTTTTTTAGCATCCTTAGAAAAAGCTTGTAAGGGAGATAAACCTACAAGGGCAGTGCCTAGTCCAATTTTTTTTATGAATGTTCTTCTAGTTTTCATCGAATAGAATTAAATGTCTTTCGTCTAAGTTTGACGAAATTGTGTCTTTTTTAATACAATAGTTTATAAGAGCATCTCTCATTTTGATGCCCACTTTGTGTTGTGTCTTATCTTTAAAGAATTTCATTTTATCACCACCATTAGCCAAATAGTCTGTTGTAAGAACTAAAAACAAGCTGTCATTAAGTGTAAAGTCATCAGCAAAAGCTATAGGTTGCCCTTTAGTGAAGTTGAAATAGGCTTTTAAATCAAGCATTTCAGTTTTGTTCAACTCTAAAACGACTAATTCATTTTCGAAAGGCATAAGCTTATATAAATCCCTTATGGTGATTTCTCCTTGAGGTATTGGGCTTCTTAGACCACCAGTATTGAAAAAACTGAGGTCAATATCATCTTCATACATATCTTGAGCCATTTCTAAGCAAACGTCAGAAGTCCAATTGCCAAGCAAACTTTCTGGTTTTGTTTTTTTCATTTCTTGTGTAGAATAACACAAAACAGCATTCATTTGAGCATCAAGCTCAGTTTTGTAGGGTAGAATAGTATAATACATATTACTATCTACGTCTAAAGATTGAACGTCGTAAACTTCACGATTCAAGCTAGTGTATTCACTAGTAGTTGGGCTGAATAGTGTAAGGGCTAATAAAAGGTAAATGAACTGCATAGCACAAATTTAAAATTTCTACTTTAATTATTGTTAAAAAATTATTGATTAATTAATCGTTTGAAAATATCATCAGTAAACTAATTCGTTAAATTTGTTAAATGATAATTTAAAACAAAAAATCATGAATACATTTTTCTTCATTTTACCTTTAATTATAATTTTAGTTCCACTTACTTTTTTTGTAGTTAAGCAACAATCGGCTGCTGTAATAGAGCGTTTTGGTAAGTTTACTTCTATACGCCATTCTGGGCTTCAGCTTAAAATCCCTGTTATTGATAGAATAGCTGGTAAATTGAGTTTGAAAATTCAACAATTAGATGTAGTCGTAGAAACTAAAACTAAAGATGATGTGTTTGTTAAGCTTAAAGTATCTGTACAGTTTCAAGTGATTAAAACAAAAGTATACGATGCTTTTTATAAACTAGATTATCCACACGACCAAATTACATCATACGTATTTGATGTTATTCGTGCCGAAGTCCCTAAAATGAAGTTAGATGATGTCTTTGAGAAGAAGAACGATATTGCTATAGCCGTAAAGTCAGAGTTGAACGATGCTATGATAGAGTATGGGTACGACATCATTAAGACTTTAGTTACTGATATTGACCCTGATGCACAAGTTAAAAATGCAATGAACAGAATTAATGCTGCCGAGCGTGAAAAAGTAGCAGCTCAATATGAAGGTGATGCGGCACGTATTTTAATTGTAGAAAAGGCTAAAGCAGAAGCTGAAAGTAAGCGTTTGCAAGGTCAAGGTATAGCCGATCAAAGAAGAGAGATTGCTAGAGGATTAGAAGAATCGGTTGAAGTATTAAACAAAGTAGGAATCAACTCACAAGAAGCATCGGCATTAATTGTAGTTACTCAACACTATGACACCTTACAAGCTGTTGGTGCTGACACTAATAGTAACTTGATTTTATTACCTAATTCCCCACAAGCAGGTTCTGATATGTTGAATAATATGGTGGCCTCATTTACTGCAAGTAATCAGATAGGTGAAGCCATGAAGAAGCAAGACAAGAAGAAAAATTCAACTACTGACAAAGAAGAATAGAGCATGTTTTCCCACCAAACCAAAATACGAGTTCGCTATGCCGAGACGGACAAAATGGGTTACGTCTATTATGGTAATTATGCTACTTACTTTGAAGTGGCTAGGATAGAAGCATTAAGGAGTTTAGGTATTAATTACAAAGAAACGGAGGATAAGGGAGTTATGCTTCCTGTCCTTTCTTATTCTACCAAGTTTTTTAAACCGGCTTATTACGATGAAGAATTGACCATTAAGTTATTTATCAAAGAATTGCCACAAGCTCGTATTCATTTTTATTTTGAAACTTATAATGAATCGGAAGTGAAAATTAACCAAGCAGAAGTCGTTTTAGTTTTTGTTGATATGGAAAAAAATAAACCGTGTTATGCTCCACAGGAACTGATATCTCAGTTAAAATCTTTCGGATTATGAAAAAGTATTGGGCGGAGTTTTTAGGTACTTTTATGATGGTATTTGCTGGCACAGGAGCTATCGTTATAAACGACTTGTATGGTAGCGTTTCTCATCTAGGAATTGGCTTAACTTTTGGTTTGGTAGTGATGGCAGTTATATATTCAATTGGTAGTATTTCTGGAGCACATATCAATCCTGCAGTTAGTATTGCCTTTTGGGTAGCTAAACGCTTTGAAGCTAAAGAGGTCTTGCCATACATAAGCTTTCAGTTGCTTGGTGCTTTTTTGGCTAGTTTATCTCTGAAATTAATGTTTCCAGAACATGAACTTTTAGGTGCTACTATACCTGTTGATAATTGGCATCAATCTTTTGTATTAGAATTTATCCTAACCTTTATTCTGATGTTTGTTATTCTGTTACTTTCTCAAGGTAGTAAAGAAGTGGGAGTGATGACGGGTTTGGTTATTGGTTCAGTAGTAGCTTTTGAGGCTATTTTTGCAGGGCCTGTTTCTGGTGCCTCTATGAATCCAGCACGTTCTATTGCTCCAGCAGTAGTTTCTGGTCATTTGACTCACTTGTGGCTGTATGTAGTTGCTACAACACTAGGAGCTATTGCTTCTGTATATGCTGTAAAGTTGATTAAAGATTAATCATCAAATAGTCGTATATCTGAGTCATGGATTCTATATCTGATTTATGCACTTTCTCGTCGGGTGTATGTACGAAATCTTCGGGAGCACCAATAAAACACCAATCAAAAGGGTAGGGCGAACGCTGTAGGGCGTTACCATCGCTACCTCCAGCATTTTCTACTTCCAATTGAAAAGGAATGTTACTAGCTTTAGCCAAATCAATAATTCTATTAATGTAAGTCCTTCTAGGAATACCGCTATCTCTAATTGATATGGCTACTCCTTTAGCGTGTTCAACACCTTCCGTAACCCAAGTTATATCAGAGATAAGAGCTTGTTTGACTCCGTATTTTTCATAGATGAATTTAGCTAAGTAGCCTACTGAACCACCACCATGTTCTTCCCATGCTGAAAAACAAATTATGCCATTTTCTAGCTTTTCAGCCACTTTAAGGGCATTCCACAC
>CAJWHN010000073.1 GCA_913041085.1 uncultured Flavobacteriales bacterium
GTGGATTTAAGTGACGAGCCATTTGCTCATTTACACAACCATTCTCAGTATTCCGTTCTTCAATCAACTACTAAAATCAATGAATTGGTAGATAAAGCTGTAGAAATGGGTATGCCTGCAGTAGCTTTGACGGATTCGTCTAATTTATATGGAGCATTTCATTTTGTAGATGCTATACACAGGCATCCTATAAATAAAGAAGTCATAGAGCACAATAAGCAAGTCAAAAATGGCGACTTAGATGCAGAATTGAAGCATCTTCCCTTTAAGGGTATTGTAGGCTGTGAGTTGTCCATTTGTAAAGATCATCAAGATCATAGTATCAAGGACAATGGTAGAGGAGTCGTTTTTTTAGCTAAAAACAAAGAAGGCTATCACAATTTGGCTAAAATGAGTTCCATTGCCTATGTCGATGGGTTCTATTATGTTCCTAGAATTGATAAAAGCATTGTTAGTCAATACAAAACAGGATTAATTGCTCTTAGTGGTGGTGTTAAAGGGGAGTTATCGGACTTAATATTAAACGTTGGAGAAAAACAAGCAGAAGAATCTTTAATCTGGTGGAAAGAACAATTTGCTGATGACTTTTATATCGAGTTGGTTCGCCACGGATTAGAAGAAGAAAAACGGCTTAATGATACCTTATTGAAACTTGCTCAAAAATACCAAGTTAAGGTAGTTGCTGCTAACAATTCACACTACATTATTGAGGAAGATGCCAACGCCCATGATATTTTATTGTGTGTAAAAGATGCCGAATTGCAATCCACACCAATTGGTAGAGGTAGAGGTTTTAGATACGGCTTTGCCAACAGTCAATATTTTTTCAAATCTTCTGAGGAGATGAAATCTCTGTTTAAGGATGTTCCTGAAAGTATATTGAATATCAAAGAAATCATTGATAAGGTCGAGTCCTACGAATTGAAACGAGAGGTACTCTTACCAGCCTTTGATATACCAAATGAGTTCATTGATGCAGAAGATGAAAAAGACGGTGGTAAAAGAGGAGAGAATGCCTACTTACGTCATTTGACTTATGAAGGTGCGAAAAAGCGTTATTCTGAAATAACAGAAGAAATAAAAGAACGCTTGGACTTTGAATTAGAAACTATTGCTAAAACAGGATATCCAGGTTATTTTTTAATTGTCCAAGATTTTACTTCTCAAGCCAGAAAGATGGGAGTTTCGGTAGGACCAGGGAGGGGTTCGGCAGCAGGTTCGGCAGTAGCCTATTGCGTTGGAATTACCAATGTAGACCCCATAAAGTATGACTTACTTTTTGAGCGTTTTTTAAATCCTGATAGGGTATCACTTCCTGATATCGATATTGACTTTGACGATGAAGGCAGAGGAAAAATAATTGATTGGGTAGTGAATAAATACGGGCAAAACCAAGTCGCTCAAATCATTACTTATGGTACTATGGCGGCCAAATCATCTTTAAGGGATACCGCTAGGGTGTTGGATTTACCCTTGTCAGAAGCCGATGCCCTGACTAAAAAGATGCCAGATATCAAGTTGAATAAGTTATTCAGTTTTGAAGATAAAGAATTAAAAGACAAGCTAAACTCTGAGCAGTTTAAAATGGCTCAAGATTTTAAAGATTTAGCTGATGGAGATAGCCTACAATCCAGAACTATTCAACAAGCTACGATATTGGAAGGTTCTTTAAGAAATATTGGTGTACATGCCTGTGGAGTCATTATCACGCCTGATGACATAACGAAATTTGTTCCTGTTGGCAAAGCTAAAGGAGCCGATTTATTAGTGACTCAATTTGACAATAGTGTTGTAGAATCGGCAGGTATGTTGAAGATGGATTTTCTTGGCCTAAAGAATCTAACCATCATTAAGGATTGCTGTAAAATCATTAAGCACATTCATGATGTAGATATTGATCCAGATGAAATACCACTAGACGATGAGTTGACCTATCAACTGTTCCAAAGGGGAGAAACCAATGGTATTTTTCAGTTTGAATCGCCAGCTATGCAGAAAAATCTCAAGCTATTAAAACCTGATAAATTCGATGATTTAATAGCTATGAATGCCCTTTACAGACCTGGTCCAATGGAATATATTCCTAATTTCATAGCTCGTAAGCACGGCAAAGAAGACATTGTATATGATTTGCCTGAAATGTCAGGCATCTTAGCTGATACTTATGGAATTACAGTTTATCAAGAGCAAGTGATGTTATTGTCTCAAGAGTTAGCCGGTTTTTCTAAGGGTGATGCCGATGTTTTGCGTAAAGCTATGGGTAAAAAGATTTTTGCCTTACTGCAAAAGTTAAAACCTAAGTTTTTAGATGGCTGTAAAGAAAGAGGTCACGATACGGACATAGCAGAAAAAATATGGGGCGATTGGGAGGCTTTTGCCGCCTATGCATTCAATAAGTCGCATTCTACTTGTTACGCCTTGATAGCCTTTCAGACGGCCTATTTAAAAGCACATTATCCTGCTGAATATATGGCAGCCTACCTGACTCACAACATGAACGACATCAAGAAGGTTACCTTCTACATGGAAGAGTGTAAGCGTATGGGAGTGAGGGTGTTAGGACCAGATGTGAATGAAAGTTTTTACAAATTTGCCGTAAACAAAAATGGCGAAATCCGCTTTGGTCTTGGTGCGATAAAAGGTGTTGGCGAGGGTGCTGTAGAAACTATCGTCAACGAACGTCAAGAAAATGGTAATTATCAGTCTATCTTTGATTTAGCTAAGCGTATAGACCTAAGAGCAGCCAACAAACGTGCTTTTGAAAGTTTAGTTTATGCAGGTGGTTTTGATAGCTTTGGACATAAGCGTTCCACCTATTTTTATGATGAAGGTAACGGAAGTACTTTTCTTGAGAAAATCCTAAGATATGGACATAAATATCAAGAAAATTTAGATTCAGCACAGGTCTCCTTGTTTGGCGAATCTTCGGAAGAAAACCTTTTGGAACCAAGTATTCCTGTTGTAGAACCTTGGAACTCTCTTGAGCTACTCAACAAAGAAAAGGAAGTGGTAGGTTTTTATATTTCAGGTCACCCCCTAGATGATTATAAGCTAGAAATGGAAAATTTCTGCAATTTCAATATTTCTGAGTTAAAAGATTTACCAAGTATTAAAGGAAAAGATATTCATATTGCAGGAATGATATCTAACATAGAACATCGCTTTACTAAAGGAGGTAAACCATTTGGAACGCTTACCTTGGAAGATTATCATGACAACATTACGTTCTTCTTATTTGGTAGCGATTACCCTGATTTTAAAGCCTATATGACGGAAGGTTGGTTTTTGTACGCACAATGCCGTGTTCAAGAAAGAAAATGGGGAGATGGAGAGCTAGAAATGAAGTTAGTAGGAGTAGGGCTGCTATCAGAAATCAAAGAAAAGGCTTTACGCTCAGTAAATGTTTCACTATCTATCGATAATTTGAATATGGAAGTGATAGATTCTATCGTATCATTATCAGAGCAGTTTCCAGGTAAGCACAACCTAAAGTTTGTAGTAACAGATAATGAAGAAGGCTATCAAGTTCCTTTACGTTCTAGAAAGTTTAAAATAAACTTAGATGAAGCCTTTATATTGCAGTTAAAACAAATTCCTTTCTTGGAAATAAGAATCAATTAAATGTGTAATTTTGTAGTACGCATTTTTCAATAAACTAAAATTAAATAAATACAATGGCATTAGAAATTACAGACGCAAATTTTAAAGAAACAGTACTAGACTCAGACAAACCTGTATTAGTAGACTTTTGGGCTACTTGGTGTGGTCCTTGCCGTATGGTAGGCCCTATCGTTGATGAGTTAGCAAACGATTATGATGGAAAAGCAGTAGTAGGAAAGGTTAATGTTGATGACAATTCAGCAGTACCTTCAGAATACGGCATCCGTAACATTCCTGCTTTATTAATTTTTAAAAATGGCGAGATTGTCGATAAAGTAATCGGTGCAGTACCTAAAAGTGTATTGGCTGAAAAATTAGACGCTCAGCTGTAATTGAATAGTCTATTCATTTAAAAAGGGCGTTTTGCCCTTTTTTTATTTATGATAGAAAGAAAACACATAGAAAAATTTGAAAATCTTGAGCTTCTTGCCAATCAAGTCGTTGAAGGTTTTATAACAGGACTACATAAGAGTCCATTTCATGGTTTTTCTGTGGAGTTTGCCGAGCATAGACTGTATAACTCTGGGGAGAGCACTCGGCATATTGATTGGAAACTATTTGCTAGAACAGACAAGTATTTTGTTAAGCGTTTTGAAGAAGAAACCAACCTTAGATGCAGAATTATCATTGACCAATCATCGTCCATGTATTTTCCCAATAAGGATAATCCAAGTATGGAGAATCCCAATAAGCTGTATTTTTCTGTCTTGTGTGCTGCTGCACTCATGAACCTACTAAAAAGACAAAGAGATGCCGTAGGCTTGAGTTTGTTTTCTGATAAAGTATACTTACATACCAACGAAAAGACCAGCACTAAGCACCATCAGTACCTCTTGCATGAATTGGATAAGGTGCTCAATCAAGCCCCACTAATGAAAACTTCTAGACTTGTTGATGGCCTACATCAGATAGCTAAAAATATTCATCAACGCTCTTTAGTGATTCTGTTCAGCGATATGTTTGATAATTCTGAAAAAAGTGAGGAGTTATTTTCAGCTTTACAGCATTTGAAATTTAACAAGCACGAAGTGGTGCTTTTTCACGTAATGGACAAATCCAAAGAATTGGAATTGGATTATGAAAATAGACCCTACAAGTTCGTGGATATGGAAACGGGAGAGGAGTTAAAATTATCGCCCAATGAAGTTAAGAAAAATTTTCAAGAACAATCCCAAGAATTTTTAAATGCCTTAAAGCTGAAATGCATACAATACAAAATTGACTTTGTAGAATCGGATATCAATGTAGGATTCGACCCTATTTTATTATCCTACCTTAGAAAACGAGCTAAGTTGCATTGATTTTTTTTAAATATTTTTTGTTACTAATTCAAAAAACAATTTATATTTGCAACCGCTTCGTAAGAAGCTGTTCTTTTATAGAAACGGTTTGGTAGTTCAGTTGGTTAGAATACATGCCTGTCACGCATGGGGTCGCGGGTTCGA
>CAJWHN010000074.1 GCA_913041085.1 uncultured Flavobacteriales bacterium
AGATCCGTTTTTCAAAAAAGTATATTCTGAAAGAAGCTTATATTTGAGTCGTTAAAGTATGTTAAAAGCACTTCTACTCATATTAATAATTTTTTATTCTGTTCGTTTTATTAGTCGACTCTTGTTGCCTTTATTGTTTAAAACGATGGTTAAAAAGGCTAGTAGAAATATGAGACCCAATAAACCTAAAAGGAGAGAAGGGGAAGTATCTATTGACAAGGCTTCAAAGCAAAAAAAACAGTCTAGTTCTTCAGTTGGTGAATACGTAGATTTTGAAGAAATAGACGATAACTCATAAAAATATAATTATGAAGACACTTGAATTGAAAAAGCTGATTCCTCATGTATCAGCAGTTGTGCTATTTGTATTGATCTCTCTTATTTACTTTTCTCCTGTTTTAGAAGGTAAGAAAATAGACCAACAAGATATAAGACAGTTTACTGGTATGTCGAAAGAGATCGTAGACCATCGTGCCGAATACGATGAAGAACCACTATGGACCAATTCTATGTTTAGTGGTATGCCTGCTTATCAAATATCAGTGCGTTACAAAAAGAATCTTATATCATATTGTTCTCAATTATTCAAATTGTATTTGCCCGGTCCTGCAGGTACTGTTTTTCTATACCTTTTAGGCTTTTATTTTTTATTGGTATCTCTAGGTATAGACTATCGCTTGGCAATTATTGGTGCAATAGCCTATGCCTTTTCCTCGTATTTCTTTATAATTATTGAAGCAGGCCATAATACTAAAGCTCACGCTATTGGGTATGTAGCACCTATACTGGCATCTTTTCTTATGGTGTTTAGGGGTAAAAAAGTGCTTTTAGGTTCTGCTTTAACTGCTCTGTTTACATCACTTATTTTAAATGCCAATCATCTTCAGATTACTTACTATCTCGTGATGTTTTTGTTTATAATTGGTATAGTTAAGTTTATAGAAGCCTACAAAGATAAAGCTTTACCACTTTTCTTTAAATACGTTGGTATTTTATTGTTAGCTGGAACGATAGGTTCTTTGACTAGCCTAAGTAGAATTGCTACCACTATGGAGTACGGTCAAGAAAGTATTAGGGGAAAGTCTGAACTTACCGACAACCAATCCAATAAAACATCTGGTTTAGACAAGGATTATGCCACTGCTTGGAGTTATGGTAAAGTAGAGTCATTTACTTTATTAATACCTAATTTTCATGGAGGTGCTTCTGGCGGAGCTTTAACCACCGATTCTGAAACATATCGATTATTTAAAAACTCACAACAAGCAAGTCAAGCTAAAAAAATCATAAAACAGTTACCATTGTATTGGGGTTCTCAACCTTTTACTTCTGGACCTGTTTATGCTGGTGCTATAGTATGCTTTTTGTTTGTAATAGGATTATTTTTGATTAAGGGCTATCTGCGTTGGTGGATTTTAACCGCCTTTTTGTTGATGTTAGCTCTAAGTTGGGGTAAAAATTTAATGCCCCTAACTGATTTCTTTTTAGAGTATATCCCTGGTTATAATAAGTTCAGAGCAGTTTCTACCACATTAGTAATTGTAGAATTACTTATTCCATTTTTAGGAATCCTAGCGCTCAATAAAATTATTAAAGAAGGAAAGACTAATGAAGTCATGAAATCCTTTAAATATGCTTTAGGAATTGTTGGAGGTTTATGTTTAATATTTGCCTTAATGCCAAATACTTTTTTTAACTTCCAGGGTTTAAACGATGCACAATACGGAGAGGCATTAACTGAAGCATTACGAGTAGATAGAGCTTCTTTATTTTCTGCCGATGCGTTTCGTTCCTTAGCCTTTATCCTATTATCAGGAGTTGGTATTTTGTTGTATTTAAACAAAACAATAAAGAAAACGCCTCTTATTCTTCTTATAGGTGTGCTTATTCTTGCAGATATGTGGGTAGTTAATAAGCGTTATTTAAATGATGAAAACTTCAAGGCAAAAAGAAAAATATTACAACCTTTTACACCTTCAGTAGCAGATAGCCAAATTTTGCAAGACCCCGACCTAAATTATAGGGTCTATAATACGACTGTTAGCCCTTTCAATGACGCTTCTACCTCGTATTTCCACAAGTCTATTGGTGGTTATCACGGAGCAAAGCTTAAGCGTTATCAAGAGCTAATCGATTTCCATATTTCTAAAGGTAATATGAATGTCTTGAACATGCTTAATTCAAAATACTTCATTGTTAGAGGACAAAACAATCAGCCTATTGCTCAGCGTAATCCTAATGCTTTAGGAAATGCTTGGTTTGTTTCAAATATAATTATTGTAGAGAATTCAGATGAAGAAATTCAAAAGTTAGGTCAAATAAATACAGCTAATCAAGTTGTAGTAGATCAACGTTATGATGTACCACCTACTATAGAATATGATAGCACAGCAACTATTCAATTAACGAATTATAAAGCAAATCATTTGAGCTACACATATTCAGCTACTACAAAGCAGTTTGCGGTATTTTCAGAAATATATTATGACAAAGGTTGGAACTCCTATATCGATGGAGAGCTAGTACCACATATACGAGCCAATTATCTGTTGAGGGCATTGCCTATACCATCGGGTCAGCATACCATTGAATTTAAGTTTGAACCACAAACCTATTATGCAACCGAAAATATTACTTTATTCAGTTCACTCATTGTAATTATAGCCTTGTTTGGTGCAGTATTCAAAGAAGTTAAAGATTAATGAAAAAGGTTCTCATCATTACTTACTATTGGCCACCGGGTTCAGGACCTGGTGTTCAACGCTTTTTAAAGTTTAGTAAGTACCTTAGAGAGTTTGCTTGGGAGCCAGTAATTCTGACTGTTGATAATGGTAGTTATCCATCGATAGATCAATCTTTAGAGCAAGATATACCAAATGCTCTGCATGTTTACAGAAGTCAATCTTTTGAACCATTTAGATGGTACAATTTATTGAAAGGAAAAACTTCAAAAAATGCTAGTGTTGGTGCCATAGGTTTACAAAGTCGTTCTTTTTTCCAACGTCTAGCATTGTATATAAGAGCAAACTTTTTCATTCCTGATGCTAGAGTAGGGTGGAATAGATTTGCTATTAAAAAAGCTCGAACTATTTTTAAAGAACATGACATTGATGCTATAATAAGTACTGGTCCACCACATAGTTCACATCTTATTGCTGATGCCCTTAAAAGAATATATAAAAAACCTTGGATTGCCGATTTAAGAGACCCTTGGACTACGGTTTTTTATAATGCCTATTTTCCTAGAACTGAAAGTGCTAAAAAGAAAGACAAACAATTAGAAGATTTAGTCCTAAAAAATGCCGATTCTGTATCTGTTGTTAGTCAGGGTATGCATGATGAATTTTCTGATAGAGCAAATGGTATTAGTTTGATTTATAATGGCTTTGATGATGCTGATTTTAAGGGATTGAAAAAGGTTAAAAATGATAAGTTTACGATTGCCTATGTAGGAAATTTTAAACCTAATCAAAACGCAGTTTTAGTTTGGGAATGTTTAAAAGAATTAGGTGACAAAAATGCCCAATTCAAATCCGATTTAAACATTTCTTTGACAGGTAATATTGATTCTTCTGTTGTAAATTCATTACAAGAAAATGGCTTAAAAGAACATCTCTCAATTGAGGGTTTTGCTGCTCATCATACTGCTGTACAGCGCATGTTAGATGCTAGTTTATTATTATTTGTTATTCCAGTATCTGAAAGAAATCACCTAATAATAACAGGTAAATTGTTCGAATATCTAGCAACAGGAAACCCTATACTAGCTATTGGTCCAACAAATGGGAACGCTTCGGCTTTGCTCAAAGATGCTCAAAGAGACGAAATGTTAGAGTACAACGATAAAGACAATATTTTGCTACAAATTGAAATTGCTTACACCAGTTGGAAAATTAATAGCATTCCACAATATAGCATCAATGATTTAGAACGTTTTACTAGAAGAGGCTTGACAGAAAAACTAGCGAATAAACTTAATGAGCTTTCTAAATGAAACGGATAGACATCAGTAACTTCCAAAGAGATAGTTGTTTTTACGGTCAAGTAGATTTACTACTTACAGTAAAGAGTTTTGACTTACAAGCCATTAGAAAAAGGTATTTAGAATCCAAAAAAAATAAACGTTCTGGAAGTACTCAGCGTAGAAAACCAGCTTTAGGTGGTGTAGTCTCTTTAAGTCTTAATAAGGGTAAACTTTTTAACGATGAAGTTTTAAGTCAACTTAAAGAGCCTAGAGGCATTGATTTTTTGAATAATAAGTTAGCTGTTTCATCAGAAGAAAAAGTTTTTGTATTGACAGATGTAATACAAACTTTAGAAAACGATTATTTCAGCTATATACACACGGTTTCCTTTTGCCCTTTCGATGACAATAGATTAATAGTTTCTTCATCGGGTTTTGATTGTGTATTTGAATACGACTTAAAAGAATCTAATCTAATTTGGGAATGGTTTGCTTGGGAAAATGGTTTCGATAGGGGTAAGGACCCCATAACACATTCAGATGTACTATTGACTAGGCATAAAGATCAAGCTAAAATGTGGCAAGAAGAGGGTAAGAATTTTTTATTAATTGACAACCCAAAGATGCAGAGTTTACCTACTGCCCAGCGTTCAGCATTCATCAATTCAGTAGCTTATCATATGGATAATGAAAACCTCATTTTAGCGACTTTCTTCCATGCCGGTAAGATGATGCAAATCAATAAAAAAGATAATAGTGTGCTGACTGTTATTGAATCCATGCAGCACCCTCATGGAGGCAAACAATCTGATACTATTTCTCTAGCAACAAGTACAAACTCTGGTGAAATTGTGCTTATTAAAGATAGTGTTGAATACAGGTATTATACCAATGAGTTGGAAGGTAAACCATCGGAATTAGGAGAGATGGAATGGCTTCAGAATTCTATACTTGTAGATGATTTCATCATTACTATTGATAGTAACCGAACTTCATTTCTGATTTTTAGTCCTGACAAAGGTTTATACGA
>CAJWHN010000075.1 GCA_913041085.1 uncultured Flavobacteriales bacterium
GCTATTTCAGCTTCTTCTTCACAACTCTTATCTAAAACAGAAGGGTCTGTGAAATGAGTTTTTACAAAATGGGTGTCAAAATCACCATTGACGAAATTAGGGTGATCCATCACAAATAAAGCAAAAGGTAAAGTAGTCTTCACTCCAGCAACAGTATAATCCATAATAGCTCTTTTCATTCTAGATATGGCTTCTTCCCTATCTTTGCCATAAGTTATTAGTTTGGATAGCATAGAGTCGTAATAAATGGGTATTTCCATACCTTCTTCAAAACCATTGTCCAATCTAACACCTACACTATCAGGTAAGATATAACGCTTTAGCGTACCGATATCAGGTGCAAAATTATTCATGGGGTCTTCAGCGTAAACCCTTACTTCTAGGGCATGACCTTGAATGGATAAATCTTCTTGAGAAAAAGATAATGTATGACCTTGAGCAATTTTAATTTGTTCTTTAACCAAATCCATACCAGTAATCATTTCTGTAACGGGGTGCTCAACTTGTAACCTTGTATTCATTTCTAGAAAATAGAAATCTTTATTTTCATCGAGTAAAAACTCTACTGTTCCAGCACCAACATAGCCGCAAGATTTTGCCACATTAACAGCACATTGCCCCATAGCTTTACGTATTTCTGACGTAAGTACTGCAGATGGGGCTTCTTCAATAACTTTCTGATGGCGACGCTGAATAGAACATTCTCTTTCAAACAAGTGCACAACATTACCGTGTGTATCGGCTAAAACTTGTATTTCTATATGTCTTGGCGAACCCACATAACGCTCTATAAAGACCTTGCCATCACCGAATGAAGATATGGCTTCGCTTACAGCCATTTTCATCTGTTCTTCAAAATCTTTGGCTTGTTCTACTACTCGCATTCCCTTACCACCGCCACCAGCAGCAGCTTTAATAAGTATAGGATATCCGATACTTTCTGCAATAGACTTGGCTTCTTCTAAATCAGTAATCTTTTCATCAGTACCTGGTACCATAGGCACATCAAAGGCTTTTACTGTAGCTTTGGCTTTGAGCTTATCACCCATCATCTCCATCGCTTCAGCTGAAGGACCTATGAGAGTAATGTTTTCTTTGACTAGTCTTCTAGCAAAATCTTCATTTTCAGATAAGAAACCATATCCAGGGTGAATAGCATCTACCTCTAGATTTTTGCATATATCAATGATTTTTTCAACATTAAGATAAGACTCAGAAGATGGTGGTGGACCTACACATACGGCCTCATCGGCGTATCTAACATGTGGAGATAAACGATCGGCTTCCGAATATATGGCAACTGTTTTTATACCCATTTCCTTAGCAGAACGCATAACACGTAAGGCTATTTCTCCTCTATTTGCTATTAATATTTTTTTCATTTTTTTCAAAATCTAGTGTAAATATAGGATAAAAAAAAAGCAGCTAAACAGCTGCTTTTATAATTTTATTAAATGTTCTATGCCAAGACTTCTTTTACATTATCGGCAGCCTCTTGTAATAGAATAGCAGAAATAACTTTCAGTCCACTTTCATCAATTAGCTTTTTAGCTTCTACAGCATTAGTACCTTGTAGCCTTACTATAATTGGGATATTTATTTCTCCTATGTTTTTATAAGCATCAACAACACCTTGTGCTACTCTATCGCAACGCACAATTCCACCGAAGATATTTACTAAGATAGCTTTCACACCTTCATCTTTCATAATGATTCTAAAAGCTTGTTCTACACGAGCAGCATCGGCTGTACCACCAACATCTAGGAAGTTAGCAGGATTACCACCTGCTTGTTTGATGATATCCATAGTTGCCATAGCTAAGCCAGCACCATTAACCATACAACCCACATTACCGTCTAATTTAACGAAGTTTAAGCCATACTCTCCAGCTTCTACTTCTGTTGGGTCTTCTTCTCTTTTATCTCTTAGGGCAGCGTAATCTTTATGTCTGTATAATGCATTGCCATCGAGAGCAACTTTAGAATCTACTGCTAAGATTTTTTCATCTGAAGTTTTTAAAACGGGGTTAATCTCGAATAAGGCTGCATCAATACCATCGTATGCCGCATAGAGTGCAGAAACAAACTTAGTCATCTCTTTGAAAGCTGTACTACTTAAGCCTAAGTTAAAAGCAATTTTTCTACACTGAAAGCCTTGTAAACCAACTTTAGGGTCTATTTCTTCAGTAAATATCAAGTGTGGAGTCTTGTCAGCAACTTCTTCAATGTCCATACCACCTTCTGTAGAATACATAATCATATTTCTACCAGTAGAACGGTTTAGCAATACTGACATATAGTATTCAGAAGTTTCGCTTTCACCAGGATAATATACATCTTCGGCAATCAGTACTTGGTGTACTAATTTACCTTCGGCAGAAGTCTGAGGAGTAACTAGGTGCATACCTAAAATATCATTAGCAATGTTTTTAACGTCATCTATAGATTTAGCAAGTTTTACACCACCACCTTTACCACGACCACCAGCGTGAACTTGAGCTTTGACAACCCACCACGATGTTCCTGTTTCCTCATTCAATTGTTTGGCTGCTGCAACAGCTTCTTCAGGAGTAGAGGCTACAATACCTCTTTGTATACGAACTCCAAAACTATTTAAGATTTCTTTTCCTTGATACTCGTGTAAATTCATAATGAAAATTTTAGTTGAGCAAAAGTATATTAATGTTTGGAATAATGAAACAACAGAATGGCATTATTTGGTAAATTTGTCCCCTAATTATTAACACTTGATGAAGCACCTATTTCTATTACTTTTTAGTCTTCCCCTAATTATTCAGGCACAGACCAAAGTATATCAAATAAAAAGAGCTGAAACAAAGCCTACAACTGATGGTAAAATAACAGCTAAAGAATGGGCTATGCATGATTTAACTGGAGAGTTTATAAGTTATTATCCTATTAGTGGTGCAACTATGCCTAAAGGCTTTAAAACAGAATGGAAAGCTACTTACGACAATCAATCCATCTATTTTGCGGTATCTATGTATGACCCCAGTGCCGATAGTATAATGAGTCAGTTGTGCAAACGAGATAGAATTGAAGGAAGTAACAACGACCACATTATTATTAGAATAAACCCTTATCAAGATGGACAAACCGATTTTGGTTTTAAGCTATCGCCTTTAGGTGTTCAAGAAGATGTAAAATTCACGACCAACAGAGAAGACTCCAATTGGGATATGGTTTGGAAAAGTGCTACTCACCGAGATGATAATGGTTGGTATGCAGAGTTTGAAATCCCCTATTCTGCTCTACGTTTTCCAAAAAGTGAAGTGCAAGATTGGAGTGTCAATATCGTTAGACATATCCGAAGATACCGAGCATCATATGCTTGGAACCCTATAGATATTACCAATGAGAATATCAGTTCTCAATCGGGTACAGTTAAAGGTTTCAAATATATAGAACCGCCTTTGCGACTGTCATTTTTGCCCTACATATCTTCTTACGCCACTAATTATGACGGAGAAACAGAGTTTAGCCTAAATGGAGGTATGGACCTTAAGTATGGCATCAACGAAAGTTTTACCTTAGATATGACTTTGATACCTGATTTTGGGCAAGTTGGCTTTGACAATCAAGTATTAAACCTCTCTCCTTTTGAAGTGCAATACGATGAGAAAAGACCGTTTTTTAC
This sequence comes from uncultured Flavobacteriales bacterium, assembly GCA_913041085.1. Classification (GTDB taxonomy): domain Bacteria; phylum Bacteroidota; class Bacteroidia; order Flavobacteriales; family UBA7312; genus UBA8444. The sequence goes on from CAJWHN010000075.1 coordinate 3,659, forward strand.
TGAAGGTACAGAGTTGTTTGACAAAGGCTATCTTTTTTATTCAAGACGTATCAGTGATAATCTGTTAAATGCCACCAAAGTAACAGGAAGAACTAAAAATAACTTAGGCGTAGGTATTCTAAATGCTGTAACCAACGAAACAGAAAACGACCCCTTGAGTAATTATAATATTGTTGTCCTTGATCAGTCCTTTGCCAAAAACTCCTACCTGACATTTACCAATACCAATGTACAACGTAAAGGAGGCAACAAAGCTAATGTTACAGGATTGCTGTCGGTTCTTAGAAATAAGAGTAATACCTATCAATTTTTTGGTAATTACAGATTCAGCCATGTCAAAGGTTCAGAAGATACAGAACAAGGCTTTGCCTCTTATATGAATGTCAGCAAGGCAGCTGGTAAGTTACAATTCGGACTAGCTAACAACATAGAGAGCGATACTTACAACCCTAACGATATGGGCTTTTTATACAACAACAACGAGTTTAATGCCTCGGCAGATATTAGTTACCGCATAACAGAGTCTACTAAACGATTGGTCGATTTTAAATGCAATGCATCTATAAGCTATGAGCAATTGTATAAACCACGCTTATTTAGTGAATTGAGCTACGAGGCACGTCAGGTATCTACTTTTAGAAACTTTTTGACTTGGGGTGTTTCTTCTAGAGGTAATTTGACTGAAGGAAACGACTATTTTGAATCTAGAACCACCATTGACGATGTCTTTAAGCGTTCTAAAAAATACACTGCTCGTATGTTTTTCTCTAGTGATTATCGAAAAAAACTAGCCCTTGATATTAGTTTTGGTGGTGGTCAAGCCCCTCTATATGACGAGAATACCTTATTTTTCCGTATGTCGCCAAGATTGCGTTTTAGTGAGAAACTATTTATGTACTACGTCTTTTCGACCAGTATGACAGACAACGAAAC
>CAJWHN010000076.1 GCA_913041085.1 uncultured Flavobacteriales bacterium
TGTGTTTAGGTTTTATTTTGTAATTAACCTCTGCTATTCCAATTCTAGCGTGTACGTTTTTGCCAATAATTTTGCCTTCTATGACATCTTTATTGTAAATGACATCTAAGTAGTTCAGCATAACCTTTACCTTTTTGCTGATTTTCTTTTTTAAGTCGAAGTTTAAATCTCTAAAATAGAGTTCTTCATTAATAACACTAAAAAACATAGGGGTATGGTCTCTGTTTATCGTTAACTCTGAAGGGCCGCCATTGAGTCCATTAATTCTTGAGTAATTGACAGCAACTTGCGTGCCATATTTACCACCTAATTTACTTTTCTTTTTAAAAGTATAGTTGATTTCTCCTTGAAACCCTAATTCTCCAAAAGGCTGAGTAGCAAAAGGGTAGAATGCTGCCAAGGTGTAAGCGTGTTGTTTACTTATGGCTGGAATATAATTTAAAGTGAGTTCTTTTCCTGTTCCACCTCTTTTAGAACGGTAGTCCATATTATCAACTCTGTGTGCTTCTAACATTATACCCAAGCCTCTTTGAGAATATGAAAGGTTAGTCATTAAGGCACTTCCTGGAGCAAAATTATTATAGGTTATTCCTCCTGCCGGATCATTATATTTGTAGGCGTACTCTGTGTTAAAAGAAATTTTTCCTCTGTTAACGGTTGAACGAATAGCATAGGCAGCTACGTTTTCCGGCAAATTAAAAACGGGATTGTTATCATCTTGAAAACGACTCACAAAACTACCTCCGATTATGGCATTTGTCTTGCTGCTTTCTAAAGAAGAGATAGCTTCATTCAGGTTTAAGTCAGCATCGAACCCTCTTATAATACCCGGCCCTTGTTCCCAAAATAAGCGTTGAGTAGCAACAAACCCTTTAAGTGATAATCCTTTTAGTGGACTATACTTTAGACGAACACCATCCATAACGTTGTCGATGCCTAGAGTTTTTTCTTCGTAGCTTCTAAAGATGAGACCATTTCCAAATTGTTCGTAAAAGTTACCTACTGTTATATCCAAGCCATTAACATTATACTGAGCAAATCGATAGGGTATGCCATTGCCATTAAAGTTTGATTCAAAACCTTGCAAAACGTTTAAATAACTTTCGAAACGCACACCGGCTGTAAAGTTACCTTTGTTATATCGAATATTAGAATAAGCATTCATGAGTATAAACTCATCAACCTTTTCAGCATTTATTGCAGGGTCTTCGTAATAACTCTGAGTACTTAGATTAAAATCACCTTGAATAGTACCGTTAGAATTATCTTGTGCCCAAGTTATAAACGGGATAAAACTACAGGCAATAATAATAGTGAGTCTCTTCATAATTTATTTTGATAGGACTTCTATTTTTTCAAATAAATCGTATTCATCACCATCTTTATAGCCAGTGTGTTGATAAACGATTTCTTTATTTTCATTGAGTAAAAAAGTGTGTGGCACTGAGCCAACACCCATAGCTCTTTTAAGGTCGCCGTTAGGGTCGCAATACACTTCGTAATCCCATAACAAGGCATTTACTTTAGGTTTTACTTTACTCATGTTTCTAGCATCGTCAATAGAAATTGCAATGACTTTAACACCTGTTTCGTCTTGCCAATCTTCATAAACTTCGGCAATATTGTTTAACTCTTTGATACAAGGTTTGCACCATGTTGCCCAAAAGCTAATAACAATAGGTTTGCCATCATTATCGAAGTCAGAAGTGTTAAAAGTATTATTGTCAAGTGTTTTCAAGTCTACTTTTGGCAAAGTTCTGTTTTGAGAAAAAGAGAGTAAACTGAAAGATAAAAAAGCGGTAAAAATCAATAATTTTTTCATAGTAGTTTTTAGTTTTTACGCATTAAAAAAGGCCAGTAAATTAGTTAGGCTTAATCTACTGACCTTTTTTGTTTTGAGCAAATTATCCTTTATCTAGTAACTGTGATTTTCATAGTTTTTGTTTCACCATTTGCTGTAAGGTGAGCAAAATAAATACCACTAGTTAAACTACTAACGTCTAAATCCATAGAATTATTTCCTGCATTTAAACCAAATGTACTAGTAAGGTTGACTTCTCCAAGTATATTAACAACATCTAACCTCACATCTGAACTTTCAGAAAGGTTGACATTTATTGTCGCCTTAGAGTTCATAGGGTTTGGATAGATAGCAAAACCAAAGTTGTCATTTTCATCAATAGCTGAAGGATTTCCAGCAACTGTATTTAAAAATGAAGCATCCTCAAAACCTTCAAAATTAGCAACAGACATTTGAGCTATTGAATTTGAATTATTATCATTTACTGTCCAATTACCATTTGTGCCTCCCCATTGTGATGCATCTAAACCGTCACCATAATAATCTCCAATGAAAAAAGTATGACAACTTTCCGAAGGTAAATTTACAGTCCACTCATAAGACTGATTATTTTCTAATGGATTGGTTGGATCAGCAGCTGGATTTTCTTGACCTGTATCATAATTTCCAGCTACATTTTCATTACCCTCGCTCCATACAACATTTCCATTTTCATCAGTTATTTCCATATATATTTCACTAGCATAGTTGTCAGTAAGTAAAACTACAGTAACTTCTGCTTCTGTTTGTCCTGAACTGAAGCTGTAAGACTCAGTTAATGAGTTGTCAGAACTGTTTGCATCATTTGAAGTAATAGTAATTTCGATATTTTCAGTATCTATAGTAAGATTTCCGAAATCTATTGTTGTTACATCAAATACGTCTAAAGAACCACTAAATGTTTCAGAGGCAATGGATTCACCATTAGCTATCACTTCAACTGTAAAAGAAGTTAATTGTTCAGTTCCCATATTTTGTACAACAACAGATAAATTACCACTTGCATTTGCTTCGCAACCACTTGACTCTATGGTTGACTGAATATTTAATAAAGCAGCGTTAGTCCCTTCAGACGACTCCAAGCAATTATCTAGTCCAGCATAATGGCCTGAAGCATTAAGCTGACCAGATTCTGATAATATTCTATTTGGACAAATAGTATAAATTATAGGCCAATAAGGAAGATTATATAAATCTGCAATATTATCGTCATTTATAATTGGAAATTGAATCTCACCAGCGCCATCAGGATTTAGCCAATTACCGAGCTGACTATTTTCTAATTCACTAAGTGCAGTGCCAGCATCACCTTCGAACCACAGAATCACAACGTCATCAGTTGTATTTGGACTTACTCCTGGCTGTCCTGCGGGTCCATGATCTTCCCAAATTTCTTCAAAAGTTCCGCCAGAATGGTAGCTCCAGCATGGGCCACACCATGTAGCGCTAATGTCAAGTATAACTGTATACCCATCATCAAGATAGTCGTAAAGCCTATGAACATTTCCATTCACGTCAGTTGTCGTGAAATCAGGCGCAATACTTCCGTCAGGTAGTTGTGCTGTAGCAATAGTTGAAAATGAAATTAATACAGCAAATACAATATTTTTAATAAAGTTAGTCATATGATAAATTGTTTTGTTATTTATACAAATTTAATAATATTATAATATATGCATTCTTTTTTTCGATTTTGTTTTTTTAATAATCAAACTTTGACGTATTTCATTTTTTAAATCTCTAATTTTTTAACAAGAAAATGATAAAGAATACACAGTGCTAATAATTTGTCAAGTCAAAGTCCAATTATTTTTAAATTTACTTTTACTATCTTTGTAAAAACTCTTAATTATATGATGAAAAATTTAATAATATTTTTTACTTGTTTTTCTTTAATAGAAGCATATTCGCAGAGTATAAGTGTCGAAGCACAACAAACAGAAATTGATCCAACTTGTTGTATGACCTTACTTGATGATATTGGTACTAAAATTGCTGTTAGTAATTTAACAAATTCAACTTTAGAAGTTAAAGTTTCTAGACAAGTAATATCATCCACTCAAGGAACAATTAATTATTTTTGTTGGACAGCATGTTATGGATCCCAGACTAGTGTTTCTCCTCAATCTAAATCTTTAGCTCCTTTAGAAGTAGACAATAACAGTTTTGAAGTTCATTTTGATAATCTAGAAGTTGAAACTGCAAATGCAACAATTAAGTATTGTGCTTTTGTTGAAACTAATCCCTCAGACTCTGCATGTACTATTGTTAATTATTCTGTCGGCACAACCTCTGTGTTGGATAATTTAAGTACCACTTCATTTTCAGAATTTCACCCAAACCCTACGTCTTCAACAGCTTTTTTAGATTATAGTCTAAATTATTCTGATGTTGCAGAAATTGTAGTAACTGATATGCTTGGAAATGTGATTCGTAAAGAAAATATTAGCAACCAGAGTGGCAATCTTAAATTTGATGTGAGTGACACTAAGGCCGGTTTGTACTTTGCTAACATATTAGTTAATGGAGAGTTAAAAACAATAAAGCGTTTAGTTATTAGCAAATAACCGTTTTAACATAAATTTAAAAAACCGGTCTTAGTGCCGGTTTTTTTTGTTTAATTTTACGAGCTTATTCTAAGAAAAC
>CAJWHN010000077.1 GCA_913041085.1 uncultured Flavobacteriales bacterium
ACTATGATAGGAGCCTGTATGTTATGGGTAGGGTGGTTTGGATTCAATGGTGGCTCAGCTTTAGCTGCGGACTCAGCAGCAGCAAGTGCAATACTTGTTACTCATATTGCGGCTTCTTTAGGAGCTCTATCCTGGGCTGTAATTGAATGGGTGCGCTTTGGAAAGCCTTCATTGGTTGGAATGGTTACGGGAATGGTAGCCGGTCTTGCAACAATTACACCAGCTTCTGGGTTTGTTGGTATTGAAGGCGGGATAATACTTGGCCTTGCAGGCGGGGTTTTGTGTTACTATGCCGTTGATCTTATTAGATTAAAACTAAAAATTGATGATAGTCTTGATGTATTTGCAGTTCACGGGATCGGAGGAATGTTAGGAACAATTCTTTGTGCTTGGTTAATGAGTTCAGATAGAGGTGGCGTTGGTTATGATGATGGTTTATCTTTAATAGACCATTTAAAAATACAATCATACTCAGTGCTCATTGCACTTATATGGACTGCAGTTTTTACATATTTAATACTTAGAATTATATCAATGTTTACAAGCTTAAGAGTTGACATTGAACAAGAAACTGATGGTCTTGATACCTCCTTACATGGCGAAAGTGGTTACAACAAATAGAAAAGCATTCACAAGCTGTGGATAAGTAAATATTAAAATTTAAAATAAGCTAGCAAAACCAAGCCTTCCATTATATTATCAACAACGCAAGTAATTGTTAATGGAAATAAAAATGGAAAATCTAAAAAGTATACTTTACTTGATAATATTTTTATTATTTGGTTATAGCCTTCATGCTGCTTCAACCTCACCTAGTCAAACTATTCCAAAAGTCTTAGAAAATATTGAAAAAGAAAAAATCAAAAAACGTGGTAAAGAAAATCTTTTGAATGGATTAGATAACATTAAAAATAATCAGCTAGATCAAATATCAGTTATTGTCAAATCTTTAGTAATTGTTGCCCCCAAAGAATTGCAAAATGTAATAAACTTTGACGATTACAAAATTCAACTAATTGGAAAGTCAAAAAGTATAAAAGAATTAAGTTTGATTTCGCAAAAAATGACTAAAGACTATCAATTAAATGACTTCCCATTAGTAAGAGTGATCTTACCCAAACAAGAATTAAAGCCAAGTGGTGCAACCATTTTCTTTAAAGTTATAGATGGTTTTATAGAAGATATTAATCTTGAAAAAATTCCTAAAAAACAAAAAAAGGCTGTTTTCCGGTATCTTAGAGAGTTAAAGAATAAAAAAAATATAAAAAATTCGCTTTTGGAGAGAAAGTTATTATTGGCTAGGAGGGTTGCAGGGTTACAACTTGATACAGCTTTTGCTCCAGGTACAAAAGAAGGAGCAACTATTCTAGTTGTAGAAGCTAAACATAAATTAGTTTCAGGAAGTATAAATTTTAACAACACTCAAAGTGAAGAATTAGGAAGACAATTGGGAGTTTTGCAAACAACAATTAACTCACCATTTGGATATGGAGAAGGATTAACAATGTTTGGATTAGCACGGCCTACAATTAAAGGTATGAAAGGAAGTGGAAATTCAGTAACGATCAGAGGTGGAGGGCTATCTTTTTCTTATCCTCTGGGCGACAATGGTCTCAATACTAACCTTTCATATTCAGAAAGTATGACTCGACCAGGGGGAGATATTGCCTCATTAGGAATTGAGTCAAATATGAAATCAGGCTCATTTGGTCTAACTTACCCATTGAAACTAAGAGCAGATTCATCTTGGACGATAAGAGGAAATATCACCTGGACAGACGAATTACAACAAACTAATACGACAGGTATAGATCAAATTTTATCTCATGACAGATTAACAAGTCTTAGATTAGGCCTAAGTTTCTTTGGGTGTCCAAATGGTTGTATATATTTCGATTCTGAATTATCTCGTGGGATTGATGTCGCCTCACGCTCAGCCAGTGAAGCAACCGACATACCGCTTTCTAGAACTTCAGGAACATCACAGTATCATCACATAAGAATTAATTCATCTTATTCATTTTATATCCTTACCGATTACTTAATGAAAATAGGATTAGGTGGTCAGTATACAGATGATGCTTTATTAAACTCTGAGCAAAGTACTGTTATTGGCATGGATAGAGTAAGCGCTTTAACTTCTGGAGCTATTTCAGGAGATAAAGTTTGGTACGTTAGGGCTGAACTTAACAGAAACTTCTCTCTATTAAATAATCTTTCAATTACTCCTTATGTATATTCCGCAATGGGGGTTGCCTATCTGAATAGGCCAACTGCTGCAGAAAGCAAGGAAACTGCTGCAAAATCAGTAGGAGTTGGTCTTCAACTTAACAATTTTAATGATTACTTTTATTTTGATAAAAATATCACCGCTAAAGTAGAATATTCTAAAACAATTGCGACAGATAAAATTGAAATTCTTTCAGATGTTAGATTGAACAAACATCATTTAATGTTAATGCTGAATATGGTTTTCTAGCAAATAAAAAAAAGACTTGTTTTGTCGTTTAAATAGGCAGAAAATATGAATTGAATAAAAAATAAGGAACATTAGAGGAAATGGTTCTTAAGAAAAACAAATTTACTTCATTTATGGCCGCTACATTATGTAGTGTCATGACATTGAGCCCAGGTATTTCGGCAATAGCTGCTGATATGCCAACTGGTGGTTCTGTACAAAGTGGAAACGTCCAAATCGCTTACATAAACCCTGACCATATGGTTCTTGATCAAAGCACACATAATTCTGTCATTCATTGGGACTCATTTGCTGTTCACTCCCAAGGGGTGGTGGACTTTAATATGCCCTCATCAAGCTCCTCATCACTCAACAGAGTGCTAGGCTCAACACCATCAAATATTGCTGGGAGAGTCAATTCAAATGGAAATGTGATTCTTGTTAACCCAAACGGAGTGTTTTTAACTAAATCAGGGGCCGTTAGAAGTAATTCTTTTACTGCCTCTAGTCTCGACATCAATACAAATGATTTCTTACAAGGTAGGTACAACTTCTACAAAAATAAAGCATCTAAAGGAGTCGAGAATCATGGATCAATCGAAGTAAATAACACAAGTCATGCAGCACTTCTAGGTAATTACACTTCTAACGAGGGAACAATAACAGCAAAATTTGGAAAGATCTTTATAGGAGCTGGTGAACAAATAACTTTAGATCTTTCGGGCAATGGTTTAATGAAAGTAACAGTGCCAACAAGTGAACTTTCAAACATTACAGATATAAATGGAAAATCATTAGACAGCTTGGTTACTAATAATGGATCCTTAATTGCTGACGGTGGATATGTCCAGTTATCTGCAAAAACAGCAGAAAACTTAATGCTAGGAGCGGTTAATGTAGGCTCATCAAGTATAGTTTCATCAGCAAGTATAGATCAACGAACAGGCAATGTAGTCATTGGTGGAGATGATAACAATTTTGTTAATATTGAGGGCACTATCAATATTTCTGGCTCAAACCCATCGACACCCTCTGGTGCTCTTAAGATTACTGGTACTAATGTATATTATGGAGGAAATACCAAGGCTAGCGGTTCAACTGGTGGTAAAATTTCAGCCAAAGCTAAAGAAATGCTTGTTCTCGATAGTTCTATAGTTGCAAAGGGATTACAAGAAAATGGTGGAGACTTAATGGTCATTTCAGAGGATGTGTTATTATCCACAGCTCGAACAAATGTTGATATGTCTGGTTCTTCTAACGGTGGGTCTATAAAACTGTATGCAGATCGTCATAATCTTGCTGCTGGAACATTTAAAGCTGATGGAAATTCAGGAAAAGGTGGTAATATTGACTTTGTTGGACAGAATGTACGCTTAGCAGCAGCAGACATTTCAGCCAAAGGATTGTCTCAGGGTGGGAAAGTAAGAATTGGTGGTGAATATTTAGGTGGTCAGAAATTATCAACGGTTAGTCAAAAAGAGTATGACGGATTTATTAATCGTTTTGACAATCAAAATAACATTATTAATGCACAGAAAACCATTGTTGACTATGACGTTAACATAAACATTTCCAGTGCCTTTGGCCAAGGGGGAACTGCCATTGTTTGGTCAGATGAAACTACTGACTTTTTGGGATCAATTGACGCTAATGGTTACTTAAGTGCCGATGACGGCTGGATTACTCAAGCTTCAAATAACAAAGAAAAGGGTGGCTACATTGAAATTTCATCAAAAAATCTTTTAAGAACAGTCAATTTAGATCGTGTAAGTGTTGGTTATGGAACGTTGCTTTTAGATCCAAAGAATATTACCATTGATGCAAGTGGTTCGTCAGGAGGTTCGTTAGATAATGGATTGAGAGCACAAGTATACTATAATTATTTTAATGACAGCTTTAGTTATTTTGGAACTGTTGGTGGCAGAACACA
>CAJWHN010000078.1 GCA_913041085.1 uncultured Flavobacteriales bacterium
ATAATTTAAAGCAAATAGATACAGCCTATAAAATCAGTAAGCATACTCTAAAGACAATCAAACAGAATTTATTTTGGGCATTTTCTTATAATATTGTAGCCATACCAATCGCTGCATTAGGTTTTCTAAACCCTATGTGGGGCGCTTTATTTATGGCATTCTCAGATGTTATTGTGATTGGAAATTCTCTTAGGTTGAAGAAGAAGAATATAAATAAATAATATATGCGACAAATTATCACTTTCCTTTTCATATTTATTAGTTTTAACCTAACAGCTCAAGACAAGTTTGTAGCTCATGACTATATCAATGGTAATATACCTTCATATAAGCCTACATTTCAAGAATCATTTCCAAAATGGGCAAAGTTATTGTACGAAAATGAGGCTAATTTTTATGACATACAACAAAGCTATAACCATTGGAAGTTAGATAATTCAAAAAAAGAATTCAAAGCCGTAGAACGGTATTACAAGATATGGTCTAGACATGTAATTCCATATGTTTCTAAAGATGGCAGCATAATTATCCCCAATCATTCAACAGATGTTGAAAGTCAAATTGTGCCAAATATTATTTCTGATAATAACTGGGAATTTTTAGGCCCTAAAGAGACTTTTTATCTCAATGAAACTGGTGGTGAAATAGCAATGGCTAGTTGCCCGTGGCAGGTAAATGTATACTCCTTTGATGTCTCAAAAAGTAATAATAATGTATTGTATTGTGGTACAGAAACCGGATTTGTCAATAAATCTATAGATAATGGAGATAGCTGGACAATGTTAGCTAAAGAGTATAGTTTTAACGGAGGAATAACCGCACTGGCCATTGACCCTCAAGATGAACAACTGGTCTATCTTAGTGCCAATTCACAAATCCATAAAACAACTGATGGAGGACAAAATTGGAGTCCTATACTATCAAATGATGGACTATTTAGTTCTGATAAAATCATAATTGACGAAAATAACTCCAATACGATAATTTCTGCAGGTTCTTCTGGTATACACCGTTCTAATGATGGTGGGCAAAATTGGTCTAACCCATCACAATTACAAACCTATGATATTCACTTCAAAAGCGATGATGCATCTACCGTTTATGCCATAGCTACATTAAATGGTTATTTTAAATTTCTTATTTCAACAAATGGAGGACAAAGTTTTACAGAATCCAATTCATTCCCTAACAACATAGAAAATGAGTCAGGAGCATTAATAGCAGTAAGTCAAGATGATACAGAACATGTTTTTGCTTTACTTTTAAGTTCTGATGATACTCCCATTCTTTATAAAGGCAATCCTCAAAGTGGTAATTGGGATTTATTAGCAACAGGACAAACAGATGATTTTCCACTTGACAATTGGCAAGGTTTCTATGACCTTGTTTTTGAAGTATCTCCTGATGACGCTAACATAATTTTTGCAGGTACTGCAAGCCTATATAAGTCAAGCGATGGTGGCGAATCCTTCAATATTGTAGGAGGCTATGGAGGAAACTTTTCTATTCATCCAGATGCTCAATGTATGGTTCTTCTAGATAACAATAGAGCATGGTTAGCAACAGATGGTGGCTTGACTTATTCTTCAGATAATTTTACGCAAACAAATAATGCTCAATCTAAAAACAACCTATTAGTAGGTTCAGATATGTGGGGCTTTGACCAAGGTTGGAATGAAGACATTGTTGTTGGAGGAAGGTACCATAACGGAAATACAGCAATTGCTGACTTTTATCAGCCAAAAGCTTTAAGAATGGGTGGTGCTGAATCACCAACAGGATGGGTAATGAAAGGAAAAAGTAGGCATGTTGCTTTTAATGATTTAGGACCAGGCTGGATTTTGCCAACTTCAGCAGAAACATCACCAGAAGGAAGATTCCCTTTTTCTAAATATCCAAATATGGACGAATATGGTGGTAGAAGAGGAAATATGGTTTTCCATCCTAATTATTACGAAGTTATTTATTTAGGAGAAGGTGATGGTTTTTGGAAAAGCAATGATATGGGACTTAGTTTTGAATTATTGCATGATTTTGGTCAAAGAGTAAGATACATTCAAATTGCATATAGCGACCCAAATATAATTTATGCTGATGTTGTTAGTTTAGGCTTACATAAATCTGAAGATGGTGGTTTTACTTGGACAGCTAAACCGAATTTAACTAATGCACAAAATGGTGGAAGTTATTGGGAAGGAAAACTACATTTCGACATATCGCCAAACGATGCTAATACGATATACGCTTGTCAACAAAATGGAACTTGGTCATCAGATTTAGGAAAGATTTTCAAATCTACCGATGGTGGTGATAGTTGGACAGACTGGACGGCAAACCTAAATCCTTATGCTAAATCAATAGTCGTACAAGCCGATGAATCGGGTAATGATATTGTCTATTTATTTACCTCAAATATCAACAATCAAGATGCTCAATGCTACATTAGAAGATATGGAGAAAGTGAATGGTCTATTTATGGCAATGGATTTCCTGTAGGCACTGATCCTAATCACGCTCTGGCATTTTTTAGAGACAGTAAGTTAAGGGTTGCTGGGACATCAGGAGTCTGGGAAATCGACTTAGATCAAGTGAATTTTTCACCCATTATTCAGCCTTGGGTAAATAGTCCTATTATCGATTGTGTGAATGACACTATTCTGCTAGAAGACCATTCTATCCTAAATCATGAAAATTGCAGTTGGACATGGAGCATTGACCCTGAACCTTTGTATGTTGAAAACACAAACATTAGAAATCCAAAAGTTGTATTAGGTGAAGTGGGTAATTACTCTATTACTTTAACTGTTAACAAAGATGGCACCACATACTCTAAAACTATAGAAAATATGGTTTATGCTAGTGAATGTCCATCGGTAGAAAACTGCAACAATCCAGCCTTAGTTTCAAAGGAGGATTGGAGTTTAAGCTATGTTGATAGTGAAGAAATCAATTACCCAGGTTATGCTACAATGGCTTTTGATGACGATCCAAGCACTATATGGCATACTCAGTGGAGCACAGGAGATATACCCTATCCTCATGAAATGCAAATTGACTTAAATAATGAGTATAAAATTTTTGAGTTTACCTACCAAACAAGGCAAGATGGACAGAATGGACGAATTAAAAATATGGAATTGTATTTCAGTAACGACTCCAATGATTTTGGTACAGCCGATACCGTCATTCATTTTGAAAATACATCAGAACCACAAATTATCATTTTTCAAAATCCTAAAATAGGTAGTCATATGAAAATTGTTGCTCTATCAGAAGTTAATGGAGGACCATGGTCGTCTGCTGCTGAATTTGATTTAAAAGCATGTTATAATACGTCAAGAGTTGAAACAAAAGATTTTGAATTTCTTAATGCTTATCCTATTCCAACAAGTGGTCCATTAAAAGTGTCTTTACCTTCAATTGGAAGGTATCAATATGCTATCTACACGATTGATGGAAAATATCTTAAAGGCAGTTCGTCTAATGGTAATACCGATTACATAGAGTTAGATTTATCTAACTATGAAGACGGTGTATATGTTATTGAAGTTATTTCTAACAATAACAGAAAATACCTCATAAAATCTATTAAAAAGTAACCCTTATTTTAAACTAGTTAAGCTTTCAGAAACTAATAATTTATCAGTTGTAAAGCCTTCTGCAAATTTTACTCTTGATAGTCGCCCCAAGTTAGCTGCACGATAATTCACACTATCTAAAAACCCTTGACTAGAGATGATTGTTTCAGGTTCTTTATAAGTTGCGTCAAAAAATTGAGACCTAAATGCCTTTACAGCCTCCATTTTAATGGACATAAAATCGCTAACATCTACAACAAAATTTGGCTCAATTTCTTCAAATTGTATATAATGATAAACCACATCTGGTCGCCAAGCTTCTTGTCCTGTTTCTATCTTGGGCAGTCCTGCCAAAAAACAAGCCGTAGAAACCAAGTCAGAACCTTTTTTGTGATCGGGATGTCTATCGCTTACTGCATTGGCTAATACAATACGTGGTCTATATTCTCGTATAATTTTCAGAAGCTCCATTTGATGCACCTCATCGTTTTGAAAAAAACCATCTTTAAATCCCATATTGTGACGAAACTCAACACCCAATATTTGAGCCGCTAAAGCAGCTTCTTTATCTCTTATTTCAGCACTACCTCTTGTCCCTAATTCACCTCTTGTAAGGTCAACTATTCCAATCTTACTGCCCAAATTAACTTGTTTAGCAATTGTTCCTCCACAACCTAACTCTACATCATCGGGGTGAGCTCCAAAAGCTAATATATCTAGCTGTTTATCCATTTTACTATTTTTTTTGATTTTGGACTTGT
>CAJWHN010000079.1 GCA_913041085.1 uncultured Flavobacteriales bacterium
ATTTTTTTGCTTCTCCTAAATAGTGCGTTCTTGCTACAATCTCTTGCCCTGGATAGCATCCTTTTGAAAAAGAAACTCCATTCAATAAGTCTAACGAAAGCATTTGTGGGGTATATGATTCTATTTGCGAATCGTTTATAAATGGTATTATTGAATCAATATCCATGAAATCAAATGACTTATATCCCAATATGCTAGAATCTTCTATGTCTAAAAGGTTTTCAATTTCTTTAGGATTTGTTTGAAGAACAATCTGATTATCATCAATTTTAAACACTACAGACTGATCAATTTTCTTTGCTTCTTTAGTGTTTAATACGCAATTAATTAATGAAGTGCTCTCGTTTTTAGCCGCTGTGCCTATCAAAATATCTTTTTGCATAACAAACTCTACTTTTGACATCATTTTATACATATTCAATTTTTGTAATAAAGGCTCTAAAGTATCTAAAGTCGTATATAAGTAAAATTCTGTATCTACTTGAATTATATATAAAACTGATATAAGCCTTCCTTTGGGATTGCAGTATCCAGAAAGCATAACACTATTATTTTTCATATTTTTTACGTCATTTGTAAACTGCGTGTTTAAAAAATTCTCAGCATCTTCTCCAGTGCATTTTATTAAAACTTTATTGCTTAAGATGGACATAGTTTTTTGTGAGCATATTTTGCTAATTTCCTCTGAAAAATTGAAATTTGTTTTTAGACCGTATTTATCAATAATAGCCTCTTTATTAAGGAATTTTTTTAAAAAATCGTTTATCATATATTGCTTTAGTTATGTTGAATTATTTATTATTTAGGAGAAACAATGTCACTATCAAAGGTTCCGCTATCCCCACACTTGCAAGTATACAGATTACCTCTTGTTGCGCTTGTGTCAATATCAAGCAGAATTTGTTTTGTGGCAAATAGTATGACTTATGCATTATTTATAATTTTCTTAATTTCGATTGCATCAGGAAGTGAATTCTATAGTATTAGCTATACGATATTTACTAGTACTATTGGAAAAGTGTTAACGAGTGTATGGGTATTTTCTTTATACCTTTATATGGCCAATGAAATCAGACACCTTTTTTGGGACTTCGGTTATGGTTTTAGCGGAAATACTCCATTAATAGCAACATATATAGTGCTATCAGCTACAGCACTGATAACAGTTATAACAGTTTTGCTTTATTTGCTATAGAATAAGCATTAGGAGAATTAAATTGTTACTTAAAGTTTTACACGGGAAAAAACATTGGTTATTTCATAGGTTTACCACAATAGTTCTTTTCCCATTAATACTTTGGATAATCTACTCTTTAAGTCTTATCCCAGAAATCACTCATGAAAATATGGTCCTTTGGGCTAGTAAGACTCCAAACTATATATTTCTTTCAATCTTAATTGTTGTTTCAGCAAGACATTTTCAGCTTGGCATACAAGTCATTTTGGAAGATTATATTTCTACTATAAAGTTTAGAGATTTCTATATAAAACTTACAAATATCACCTTTTATTTTCTTGCTTTTTTAGGTTTAATTGCTATTACGAAAATATATTTTGGAGCGCATGTTTAAATGAATAAGAATGATTATGAAATGATTACACATGAGTATGACGTTCTAGTTGTTGGTGCTGGAGGTGCTGGATTAAGAGCAACGTTAGGTATGGCAACTGAAGGTTTAAAAACTGCATGCATATCAAAAGTATTTCCTACAAGAAGTCATACAGTTGCCGCACAAGGAGGCATGAGTGCTGCACTTGGTAACATGGGTGAGGATGACTGGCGTTGGCATATGTATGACACAATCAAAGGGTCAGATTGGCTTGGAGATCAGGATGCCATAGAGTATATGTGCAAAGAAGCTATGCCTTCTGTAATAGAACTTGAACATTACGGAGTACCTTTTTCGCGAACAGAGGCAGGTAAAATTTATCAAAGACCATTTGGTGGTATGACCACTCGTTATGGTGAAGGCATAGCGCAGCGTACTTGTGCTGCAGCAGATAGAACAGGTCATTCTATTCTTCATACTTTGTATCAACAATCTTTAAAATATAAGGCTGAATTTTTTATTGAATATTTTGCCATTGATTTGGTAATGAATGATGGGGAATGTACTGGTGTAATTGCAATTGATTTATCAACAGGAAAACTTCATCATTTTAAAGGTCAGGTTACTTTGCTAGCAACAGGAGGCTATGGTAGGGCTTATTTTTCTGCAACATCTGCACATACATGCACAGGTGATGGAGGTGGAATGGCTCAAAGAGCAGGTGTCCCACTGCAAGATATGGAATTTACACAATTCCATCCAACCGGGATCTACGGTGCTGGTTGTTTAATCACTGAAGGTTCTAGAGGAGAAGGGGGCTATCTTACAAATTCAGATGGCGAAAGATTCATGGAGCGTTATGCACCAAATGCAAAAGACCTTGCTTCAAGAGATGTTGTAAGTCGATCAATGACAATTGAAATCAATGAAGGAAGAGGCGTTGGGAAAGAAAAAGATCACATTGAGCTTCATTTAGAACATTTGGGTAAAGATGTTATAAACGAAAAGTTACCTGGAATTGCTGAGTCTGCAAAAATATTTGCTGGAGTTGACGTGACAAAGGCTCCAATTCCCGTGATACCAACTGTTCACTATAATATGGGAGGTATTCCTACAAATTATTTAGGTGAAGTCTTAAACCCAAAAGATATTAATGATGAAACAGTTGTCCCAGGATTAATGGCAATAGGTGAGGCTTCTTGTGTATCGGTACATGGTGCAAATAGATTAGGATCAAACTCTCTTTTAGATTTAATAGTTTTTGGAAGAGCTGCCGCAAAACAAGCTTCAAAATTAGTAAAACCTGGCGCGAAGCACATGGATGAAAATAAAACTGCAGTTGATAAAATAGTGGGACGTTTGGATAAAATTAGATACTCGTCAGGAAAAAATTTACCATCTAAACTAAGACTGAGACTTCAAAAAGAAATGCAAAGAAGTGTTGCTGTTTTTAGAACTGAGAAGACTTTAGACGAAGGAAGAAAAATCATACATAATATTTATAAAGATTTTTCGGATATAAATCTAAGTGATAATTCACTAAAATGGAATACAGAACTTCTAGAGACATTAGAATTAGAGAATTTAATCACACAAGGTATAGCTTCTGTAGAATCAGCTTATAATAGAAAAGAATCTAGAGGAGCTCATGCTAGAGATGATTATCCAGAAAGGGATGATAAAGATTGGATGAAACATACAATTGCATCAATAGACGATGATGGTATAGTAAACATAGGCTATAGAAAAGTTGTTTTAACAACTTTAACAGATGAAGTTGAAGCTGTTCCACCTAAGAAGAGAGTTTACTAATCATGGCTGAATTTACATTACCCTTAAATTCTATTGTAAAATCTGGTAAACATTTTAAATGTGATACTGCAGATAAAAAAAATATCCGAATTTTTAAAATCTATCGGTACGATCCAGATGACGAAAAAAATCCACGTGTAGATACTTATGAAATCGATACTTCTGACTGTGGACCAATGGTTCTTGACGCGCTTCTGAAAATAAAAAATGAAATTGATACATCTATTACTTTTAGAAGATCTTGCAGAGAAGGTATATGTGGTTCTTGCTCAATGAATATTGATGGAAGAAATGCATTAGCATGCACAAAAAGTATTGATGAAATTAAAGGCGATAT
Source organism: uncultured Flavobacteriales bacterium (assembly GCA_913041085.1). Classification (GTDB taxonomy): domain Bacteria; phylum Bacteroidota; class Bacteroidia; order Flavobacteriales; family UBA7312; genus UBA8444. The sequence continues at coordinate 3,700 of CAJWHN010000079.1, forward strand.
AAAAATATATCCATTACCACATATGCCAGTTATTAAAGATTTAGTTACAGACTTAACAGATTTTTACAAACAATATGAATCTGTTCAACCTTGGCTTCAAGCTGAAGAACCAAAAGATTTGTCTACCGAAAGACTCCAGTCAAAAGAAGAATTAGCAGAATTAGATGGATCTGACGAATGTATTTTATGTGCATGTTGTTCTACAAGCTGCCCAAGCTATTGGTGGAATAGTGATAAATACCTTGGTCCAGCAACACTAATGCAAGCTTATCGATGGATTGCTGATTCTCGAGACGAACATCAAAAAGAAAGATTAGAAAAATTAGAAGATACATTTAAACTTTATAAGTGTCATACTATAATGAATTGTACCAACGCATGTCCAAAAGGCTTAAACCCCGCAAAACAAATAGCAAAAATAAAATCATTAATAGTCTCTAACAAAATTTAAGATGGATGATAAAGAAATATTGTGGAAATGTAGAAGAGGA
>CAJWHN010000080.1 GCA_913041085.1 uncultured Flavobacteriales bacterium
ATTTAGATGTCAATACTTTACGTGCTTTAGAAGAAGGTTTAGAAAATTTTGGTGGTTGTGCAGTTATCATCTCTCATGACCGTTGGTTCTTAGATAGAGTATGTACACATATTTTAGCATTTGAAGGCGACTCACAAGTGTATTTCTTTGAAGGTGGTTACAGCGATTACGAAGAAAATCGTAAAAAACGTTTGGGTGATGTTGGCCCAACTCGAATTCGTTACAAGAAGTTATTACGCTAGTTATTTCTTGCAAATAATTGCTTAATGGAGGGCAAACTAAACAACCGAGAGTCTGTATTGGCTTTATAACTCAAGAATAGCCCTACAGGTAAAAGGATAAGATTGGCAATCCACATGCCTTCTGTTACAGATATTTCAGATTCTTTGACCATCTTTTCAGCAGTTACGGATATGATGTGATAGGTGATGAAAAAGCCTACAGATACAATCACGGGCATGCCAAAACCACCCTTCCTAATAATAGCACCTAGCGGTGCACCTATCAAAAAGAAAATGATACAGGCCACTGCAAGAGACCATTTTCTATGCCATTCGACTTTATGTTTTATCGCAATTTTGTGAGAGTAACTTTGATCAGAGATGGTATTGCTTAACATCGATTTTAAATATTTTACAGAAGAAATAGCATTGGCGTAAACTTTCGATGGGTAATAAGTCATATTATTATCTTTTCTATTGAAGTTGCTTTCTAGCTTTTGAAAATCAACATCTATTTTATCCGAAATATTGGATTTAAAAAGATTTAATTTAGCATTGCTCTTTGAATATATAGAATCTATTGCGACAGTAAGTTGGGCATTGTTCATCATAGCGTAATGATTGCGATACAATTCCTCGCTAGTTCGTTTCATACCAAAATCAGACATATCAAACCTCAAAATATCTTGTTTGAATTGACTACGCTGTAAGAGACGTTTTTCGTCTTTTTTGTTAATGTTCATCTCGTAATAGCTGTAGCCATTTTCCAGTGATATGATGAAATAGTTTTCATTTTCCGAAAGGTACATTTGACCCTTTTCAGCAATAATTACCTTATCGTTGCCTTCTTCTGAGGTATGGTCGTAAATCATTACACCCTCCAAATCAATGCCGTTTTCTAGCTTTTTATCAATCTTTATGCTGTAGCCACTCAATTCATTGTAAAACATACCTTCCTTGATGTTTAGGGCAGGTTTTTGTTTTCTGATATCGTATAATAGTGAACCAGCTTTAAGGTTGGCATAAGGCATGAAATAGTTAGAGAAAAGAAAGGAAGATGCTGAAATAATAATAATGAACACCAATAATGGTCTCATACATTTTTTCAAGGATATGCCTGCCGATTTAATGGCCATGAGCTCATTTTTTTCAGCAATATTTCCAAAAGTCATAATTGAAGATAATAATACCGATATAGGTAGTGCCATTGGAACAAATCGAGCAGCAGCATAAAACAACAGCTTAGATATGGTCAAGAAGTCTAAGCCTTTGCCAACTAAGTCGTCAATGTACTTCCATAAAAATTGCATAAGCAACAGGAAGATAGCTATCAGAAAAGTAAAAATAAAAGGACCGATAAAAGATTTAATAATGAAAAGATTTAGCTTTTTCATTCGGTCGTAAATACTTTATGAGCCAATAATGTGTTTTAAATTGTCAATTTGTGCATCCCAAAGGTTGGTCGCATCTTCTTTATCTTCTTCGTCTTCAGCAAAATCCGAAACTATAAGAGAAACATCAGAAGTTAATTCATCAATTTGTATTCTAAATTCAAAATATTCATCGGCTTCAGAGTCTAACCATCTGAATCGGATATGCTCTCCTTTTTTCTTACTTATTAACTCAGCTTCTTGTGAGCTGCCTTCCCATGTAAAAGTGTAAATACCTTCTCTGTTGATATTGACATCGTCAGCAAACCATTCTGATAAGCCACTAATAGTACTTAAACGTTCGTAAAGTATTTTTATAGAGGAATGTAAAGGGTATTCTAATTGATATAACATTGGATATTTTTTTAAGCTTCGAGCTCAATATATGCAAATAATTTACAATAACAAATTTTAATATTTATGAATTAAAAAAACACTAGGATGTTTGTTCAAGTCTAGGGTCTTTTTCCTCCAATTTTTAATGCTGTCTCTTGTAATACTTTCGGACTCTGTGCTAATATTAGTTGCTACTACTAGTTCAGTATTAGCTTGGCAATATTTACATAAATCTTCTAGCATATGATTGTTTCGAAAAGGTGTTTCTATAAATAATTGTGTTTGTTGTTGCTTAAACGACAAATTTTCTAAAAATAGTATACGTTTTTTACGTTCTGCTTTTTCTTTAGGTAAATAACCGTTAAAAGCGAAGTTTTGACCGTTAAGACCAGACGCCATAATTGCCATTAAAATGGACGATGGACCAACTAAAGGAATAACATTTACACACCTAGAATGAGCCAATTTTACTATATCTGCACCTGGGTCAGCAATGCCAGGGCAACCAGCTTCTGAAAGCAATCCAATATTTTTGCCATCTTCAATGCACTTTAGCATAGCAGATAATTCATATTCCTTGGTGTGCTTATTCAGTAAATGAAATTTTAAATCATCAATATCTGTATTTACATCAGATTTTATGAGAAAGCGTCTTGCCGAGCGTATATTCTCTACAATGAATTCAGAACAAGAATTGATATAAGTTGTATTTTCTAGTGGAAGTACTTTGTTTACTTCTGTGTCACCTAGTGTGCAGGGAATGAGTATGAGCTTACCTTTCTTGGATTTCATCATTTATCGTTTGACAAGCTTCGTGCAACATTTCATAGACTTGAATAAAGCCATCTTTTCCACCAAAATAGGGGTCTGGGACATTATTTTGCTTTGATAGAGTGTAATGTACTTTTTCAATATGAGATTCATTTTCGGCTAGAGCGACAACATTTCTGTAGTTTTCATTATCCATAATGAAAATCTTATCAAAGCGATTGAAATCTTCTGTGGTAAATTGCCTAGCAGTTAGATTTGAAATGTCTATGCCATAAGATTGTGCCGTTTCAATCATTCGTCTGTCAGGAGGGCTTCCTAAGTGGTAATTGGAAGTTCCTGCAGAATCGACCATAATATTAGAGTTGATATGTCTAAGAATACCTTCAGCAAGAGGTGAGCGGCAAATATTTCCTAAGCAAACGAACAGTATTTTCATCTTGCTTTGTTTTGAAAATATTAGTTAAGCGTTAACTTTTTCTCAATATCATTAACAAAAGCTCTAAACTGCTTGTCGGTATCAATGAGGTTATTGACCGTTTTACAAGCATGTAATACTGTTGCATGGTCTTTGTTACCACAATGAATTCCGATATTAGCTAGAGAGTTTTTAGTTAGCTGTTTAGAGAAGTACATGGCCAATTGACGGGCTTGAACGATTTCTCTTTTTCTAGTCTTAGATTTCATTAATTCGATAGGAATATCGAAATAGTCGCAAACTACTTTTTGAATGTAATCGATAGAAATTTCTCTAGCAGTATTCTTCACAAACTTATCTAACATTTCCTTAGCTAAGTCAATAGTAATATTCTTCTTGTTGAGTGAAGATTGAGCAAGTAAAGAAATTAGAGCACCTTCTAATTCTCTTACATTGGTAGTGATAGAGTAGGCGATGTATTCTACTACTTCGTATGGCATTTCAATACCATCGTTATATAATTTCTTTTTAAGGATAGCAATACGAGTTTCTAAATCAGGTGACTGTAAGTCTGCTGACAATCCCCATTTGAAGCGAGACAATAAGCGTTGTTCTACGCCTTGCATATCTACAGGTGCTTTGTCTGATGTTAGGATAATTTGTTTGCCATTTTGGTGTAGATGATTGAAGA
>CAJWHN010000081.1 GCA_913041085.1 uncultured Flavobacteriales bacterium
GGACTGATAATCCCTTATCGGTTTATGCCAAAGTACAACAAACCTATGTCGATGGACGTTGTTACTTTGATGCTGAAAAAGACTTAGAGCTAAGACAACGTAACACCCAAGAACGTGCTCGACTTATACAGAAAATGCTGAGCGACAAAAAAGCAGGAAAACCTACCCAAGTAGTAAAAGCAGAACAACGCATTCACTACCATTGCGATACTCTTGAAGACGGTAAACATGACAATCATCAACACTAAAAAATAGAACATGAAACATTTTCTTTTAACCCTACTTTTTGCACCTCTCATTGGTTTTGGGCAAAACATTTTATACCTAGGTGGTAAAGCTCATCTTGGCAATGGAGAATTCATCGATGTATCGGCTATATCAGTCAATAATGGTAAATTCGAAATGGTGGCTAATGCTAAAACTATTCGCATTAACCCTCAAGCTTTTGATACCATCATACACATTTATGACCACCACGTCTACCCTGCTTTTATAGCTACTAATACGACCTTAGGTATCACTGAAATTAGTGCAGTTAGAGCGACTAACGATTACCGAGAAACGGGAACATTCAAACCACATGTGCGCTCCTTGATAGCCTACAATGCCGAAAGTGTTATTATCCCTACCATTAGAAGCAATGGAGTTTTATTGGCTCAGATAGCACCGCAAGGTGGACGCATTACGGGAAGCTCCTCAGTTATGAAATTAGACGGTTGGAACTGGGAAGATGCTGTACTAAAAGCCGATGATGGCATTCACCTCAATTGGCCTCGTTACTTCGTGCAAACAGGCTGGTGGGCTGAACCTGGCGACATCAAAAAGACGGAAGAATACGACATGCAATGCCAAGAAATGGAGGATTACTTTGTAAAAAGTAAGAGTTTTTATGAAAGCAAAAGCACCGTTAATGATTTACCTATGATGGCTATGCAAGGACTTTTTAGTGGAGAAAAAAGACTGTATATCCATGCCAATTTGCAAAGAGAAATGACCGATGCCATTTTATTTGCCAAAAATATGGGAGTCAAATATATGGCAATTGTTGGAGCTAGAGAAGCTCATAAAATGGCTGCTTTCTTAAAAGAAAATAACATTCCTGTTATATTGGATCGTATCCATCGACTACCTGCCACTGAGAGTACTGGTGTTGATGTGCCTTATAAACAGGCCTCCATTTTACATGAAGCTGGTGTTAAATTTGCCTTTTGCTATCAAGGAGATATGGAAGCTATGGGACAACGTAACCTACCTTTTTCTGCTGGTACTGCCGTAGCACACGGCTTACACTACGAAGAAGCCGTTAAAGCATTGACACTGAATACAGCCGAAATTTTAGGAATTGACGAGCATACCGGTCAAATTAAAGCTGGTATGGACGCTACCTTCTTTATTTCTAAAGGCGATGCTTTGGATATGATGGGCAATGATGTGAAACACGCTTTCATTAAAGGTCAATCTATTGACTTAGACAACAAGCAAAAAGTCCTCAACAGAAAATACAGAAAGAAATTTGGGCTAGAAGTCAACTAGTTAGAATACTAGCTATCCTTACCTTTTGATAAGTTTTAAAGATAATTTTCTATATTTAGAATCTTAACCCTTAACACACCTAACATTATGAAACGATTATTTGTTTTAAGTCTAGCTACATTATTTTTAGGCTTTAATTCCTTTGCTCAAAAAGGAGAAAAAGAATATGCCAACTATGCTATTGGTCTTGGTCTTAGTCCATTTGGCGGTGGCTTAAACTTGACCTACCACCATACTGAAAGAACATCTTTCAATATTGGTTTTGGCGGCTTTGCTGAAGGAGAAGCACCAATGTCACCAACTATTGACGAATTGAGTGAGGACTTCACACTAACAGCAAGTAGCTCATGGATGGGCTTATTCCTTAGTCACCAACCTTTTGAAAATGTGGCTTGGTTTAGAGTCAATACAGGACTCGCTGTTGGCTCTATTGAAAATACCATTGTCGATGGCACTGATACTTTCACAGCCAATTATAAAGAAAATCCAGTGACCTATTTTGGCGTAAACATTGGCACCCCTGCTTACAAAGGCTTGGTCTATGGCTTAGATTTAGGGATGTTGTTTAGCGCTGGCCCTGAATTTAGTGGCCCTACTGGTGATAAAATGGAAGCTATTAAAGACAATCCATTTTTTGGAACTGTCCTTCCTAACTTTCAGCTGACTGTGGGTTACGGATTCTAAGCTTAGCTCTATTTTAGACAAATAAAAAGCGAAATATGACATTTCGCTTTTTTTAAATTCTATTAGTAGCCTACCTTTTGTCTGACTCTCTCAAGTACCGACTGGGCAATGCCTTTGGCTTTTTCTGCACCTTTTAACAACTCCGACTCAATCTCCTCGGTATTTTTCATCAAATAATCAAAGCGTTCTCTCTCTTTTGAAAAGCGTTCCAAAATAAGCTCATACAGAGCTTGTTTGGCATGACCATAACCGAAATTACCCCCTTCGTATTTAGCTTTCAGTTCAGCAATTTGAGAATCAGAACCCATTAGCTGATACAACTGAAACACATTACAAGAAGACCAATCTTTAGGTTCTTCAAGGGCTGTACTATCAGTAACAATACCCATAATTTGTTTGCGCAATTTCTTTTCTGGCAAAAAGATATCTATAAAATTGTTGTACGACTTACTCATCTTTTGACCATCAGTACCCGGTATAGTCATAACACGCTCATCAATTTGGGCTTCTGGCAATACCAAAGTATCACCATAAGTATGGTTAAAAGAACCCGCTATATCACGTGTCATTTCTAGGTGTTGTTGTTGATCTTTTCCAACAGGAACAATCTCTGCATCATACAATAAAATGTCTGCTGCCATTAGTACAGGATAAGTAAACAAGCCAGAATTTACATCAGACAATCTATTGGCTTTATCTTTAAAAGAGTGAGCATTTGCCAACATTGGGTATGGCGTAAAACAATTCAAATACCAAGTCAATTCGCAGACTTCAGTACAATCTGATTGACGATAAAAAATGTTTTTAGATGTATCAAAACCAAAAGCTAACCAAGTAGCTGCCGTAGCATAGGTGTTGTGCCTCAATAGCTCGGCATCTCTTATAGTCGTTAAAGAGTGTAAGTCCGCAATAAATAGCAAACTCTCATTAGCAGGGTTTTTGGATAATTCTATAGCGGGAATAATTGCTCCAAGAATGTTACCCAAATGAGGAACTCCTGTACTCTGTATGCCAGTTAAAACTCTTGCCATGCGTTAAATTTTAGAGTGTAAAAATAAGAATTGCTGTAAATATGCCATCTAAATAGCTATTTTTGTTTGCACTTATGAAGATAATAAAAGGGATACTCAGCTTGTTGTGGCGATTATGGTTCGCTCTGTGCTTTGCCATACCCTTTCTAATCCTATTGCCGATTACTATTTTTATGACGCTAAGTCCTAAGTTTTACCCTGTCCTATATTTCTTTTTGCACCGTATCAGTAAATTCATGATGTATGCCAGTGGTATATTTCCAAAAGTCAACAAAGAATACAAGCTAGACCCCAAAAAACAATATCTGTTTTGTAGCAATCACACCTCAACGATTGATATTCCGATGATGTTTTTTTTGAGTAAAAAGCCCATCGCATTTATTGGTAAAGCCTCCATTAGTAAATACCCCATCTTTGGCTACTATTACAAACGTTTTAATGTTTTAGTCAATCGAGCAAGTTTGAGAAATTCGTATGCTGCTTTTGAACAAGCTGGACAAAAAATAAAAGACGGACAGAATATGGTTATTTTTCCTGAGGGGGGCATTGTAAAAGAAAGTTTACGCTTAGGAAAATTCAAAAATGG
>CAJWHN010000082.1 GCA_913041085.1 uncultured Flavobacteriales bacterium
TTAATAAATCTTCTGGAATGAACGGAGCTCCTGCAGTAACTATTATTTTATCAAAAGGGGCAAACTTTTCAAGTCCCTTATAACCATCTCCATAAAAGAACATTGTTTGATAACCTAGCTTTGGTAAAAAAGCCTTAGTCTTACGGTACAATTCTTTTTGCCTTTCTATACTAAACACTTGAGCTTTGAGCTCTAACAAAACAGCTGTTTGATAGCCAGAACCCGTACCCACTTCTAATACTTTCTCACGAGCTTTTAAGTCTAATAATGCAGTTTGATATGCTACCGTATATGGATGAGAAATAGTCTGACCTGCACCAATAGGAAAGGCCTTGTCTTGGTAAGCAAATTCTAGAAAGGCTTTATCAATAAACAAGTGTCTAGGAATTTTGGAAATTGCCATCAATACCTTTTCATCTTTAATTCCTTTTTCTCGTAGCACTTCAACTAGCTTGAGACGTAACCCTTGATGTCTAAAATTATCATTCATATCAATAGGATTCAAAAATACTATTAAGTCTGTATTAAATTTCTATTTTAGCATAAATTATATACTTCCATGTTGAAAATAGGAGTTATCGGTGCTGGTCACTTAGGAAAAATACATCTGAAATTACTTTTAGAGTTGAAAGATACTTTTGAAGTCATCGGATTTTATGACACCGATAGAGAAAATGCCAAAATTGTAAACCGTTCTTTTAAGGTAAAATCTTTTAAATCTGTAGAACTCCTTATTGAAGAGGCTGATATTATAGATATTGTATCGCCAACTATTTCTCACTACGACAGCGCTAGTTTAGCTATCCGTTCTAACAAACACGTCTTTATTGAAAAACCAATTACTCAAACCGTTCTAGAAGCAGAAACTCTGATGAAACTTTCTAGAGAAGCAGGTATAAAGGTTCAAGTTGGGCATGTTGAACGTTTTAACTCAGCATTCAAATCAGCTCAAGATTATGTCGATCAACCCTTATTCATAGAGTCTCACAGATTAGCAGAGTTTAACCCTAGAGGTACAGATGTGCCCGTAGTGCTAGACTTGATGATTCACGACTTGGATATTGTTTTGAAATTGGTTAATTCTCCCGTAAAAAGCGTACAAGCAACTGGAGTTTCTGTCGTAAGTGATACACCAGATATAGCCAATGCTAGAATAGAATTTAATAACGGTTGCGTATGTAATCTAACTGCAAGTAGAATGTCTCTTAAAAATATGCGTAAAAGCCGTGTTTTTCAAAAAGACGCCTACATATCTATAGATTACCTAGAAAAGAAAACAGAGGTTATCCGACTTAAAAACATAAAACCATCTGAAGAAATTGACCCTTTAGCAGTAGTCCTAGACCTAGGCAAAGGAAAAAGGAAAAAGCAAATCTATTTCGAAAACCCTAACGTAGAAGAAAATAATGCCATCAAAGATGAATTCATCAGCTTTGCTAATGCTATCAATGAAGATATTGAACCAGAAGTATCCATTACAGATGGATTAAGAGCCTTAGAATTGGCAGTAGACATTCTTGAAAAAATAAAATTAAACCATCAATTGAATGTGGTGTAATACTTTTTGATTTATTGCGTTAAACTATGCATATGAGATTCATTCTTTTCTTAACAACATTTTTATTTTTATTCAGTTGCGAAGTAATTAATACCGAAGAAGATATTCCTTCAACAATTACCATTGAATCCATAGAAGTTGATGGAAATCATAGCTCTAAAATCACAGATGCATGGGTATATATAGACAATGAATTTCATGGTGTTTTTCCACTACCCTCCAATTTTCCTGTTTTAAAGACTGGAGAACAAGAAATTATTATTGAAGCGGGTATTAAGAAAAATGGCATTTCCTCTAGTCGTGAAAACTATCCTTTCTTCACCTCTTATGAAGTGAACACAGAACTCCTTGAAAATAAATACACTTCTTTCAGTCCAACAGTGAGTTATTCGCTGACTAACTTTCCCTACAATGAAAATTTTGAAGGTGTGGGAACAAGCCTTAGTGTCGTTTCTGATTCTAGCAATCATACCATTGAAAAGGTTTATGATAGCTCCAATAATAATTATGGCAACTATTTTGCTAAAAGCGTAATCTCTGGCGAATTTGGTGAACTCTTTGAGTGCAACACACCTGATTTTGACCTCCCAAAAGATCAAGTGGTATATCTAGAAATGGATTATAAATGCAATGCACCAATTATAGTTGGAATATATGCTAACGGAAGTTCAGAAATTGATAAAAACACCATTATTTATCTTAATGAAAAGGAAGAATGGAATAAAATTTATATCTCTCTAACTGAAATCATCTACAATTATAATGATGCTAATGATTATAAATTATTTTTCGCTATCCCTAGAGATACAACCGTAGCACAAAACGAAATGTATTTGGATAATATTAGACTCCTCTATGAAGAATAACCTTCTGCATACGCTTAAATACATTGGTACAGATATCGTTAGTGCATCGTTAGCTTGGTTGTTGTTCATGTACTACAGAATAGTGTATTTAGATGAATCTGTTTTTGTACTAAAACCAGAGTATATTTTAAATATGTCTATTATTAGTATTTGTTGGCTAACATTTTATTCTTTACTCGGGCAATACAACGCTATTTATCGTAAATCTAGACTTAAAGAAATTAGTCAAATTTTTATGGCTACATTAGTTGGAGTAACCGTTATTTTCTTTGCTGTACTTCTAGACGATTTCATCATCAACTACAAGCAATATTACACCTCATTCATTGCATTATTTTGTTTTCACTTTGTCATTACATCTTTTTTCAGGTTTCTATTAACTACTAGAACAGCTTTAAGAATTCATAACAAAGTTATCGGCTTTAATACACTGATTATTGGAAGTAATGAAAAGGCAGAGCTTTTATTCAAAGAGTTAGAAAGTGAACAAAAATCAAGTGGTCATATACTATTGGGCTTTCTAAATGTAGATAGTAAAAAAAGTCACTTACTAGACCAATACATTCCTCATTTAGGAAGTTTCGAACAAGCAAAGCAAATAATTAATGATAAAGCTATTGAAGATGTTATCATAGCTATCGAGTCATCTGAAAACCACAAAATTGAGCGTATTCTCAATGAATTAGAAAACATCAATGTGTATGTTAAAATCATTCCTGATATGTACGATATACTTTCTGGTAGTGTAAAAATGAATTCTATACTTGGCACACCTCTCATTGAAATAAAGCATAAACTATTACCACAATGGGAGTTTGTAGTCAAACGATTTTTAGATTACCTATTTTCACTATTAGCAATTATACTATTATCACCCTTTATGATATTAACTGCTATAGCTGTTAAATTAAGTTCATCAGGTTCTATTATCTACAAACAAGAACGAATAGGACAATACGGCAAGAAATTCAATATCTATAAGTTCAGATCAATGTATGAAGATGCTGAAAAAGAAGGTCCAAAACTCTCTAGTAAAACAGATTCAAGAATTACGCCTTGGGGACGTGTGATGAGAAGAATACGCCTAGACGAAACTCCACAATTTTTTAATGTCTTGTTTGGTCATATGAGTTTTGTAGGTCCTAGACCAGAACGTGACTTTTTCGCCAATCAGCTCATTAAAAAAGCACCGCACTACAAACATATTTACAGAGTAAAACCAGGAATCACATCTTGGGGTATGGTAAAATTTGGCTATGCTGAAAAT
>CAJWHN010000083.1 GCA_913041085.1 uncultured Flavobacteriales bacterium
ATTTTTTACTTTATCTTTATAGTCAACAGAATGATAAAAAAGAAAAGGTTTTGGTAAACAAAGAACTTACAGAAAAAGCAAAGGAGGATTTAAAAATCATCGAATTGGCATTGACCAAAGGAGATCCTCGTGCCTACAATACCTTGATGTCTAAATACAGAGATCCCATATTTTTTATGCTTTATGAAAGAGTTAACGACAGAGAACTTGCTAAGGAACTAACCATAGAAGCTTTTGGTAAAGCCTTTAACAAGTTAGATTCTTATACGCCTAATTTTGCGTTTAGCACATGGTTGTTTAGCATTGCCAAAAATAACTACATTGATTATTTGAGAAAGAAAAAATTACCGACTTACTCAATAGATGCTATGATAGAACACGATGAAGGTTCAAAAACTGCAATAGATATTGCCTATCAGGGTGATGGACCAGAGAAAAAAATGATGAATAAGCAACGTATTCAATTTTTAAGAAACATAGTCGAACAATTAAAACCTAACTATCGTGAATTGGTTAAGCTGCGTTACTTTAAAGAATACAGTTATGAAGAAATTTCTGTAGAGTTAGAGATACCAATTGGAACAGTTAAAGCTCAATTATTTCGTTCAAGGGAGCAATTGTTTAAGATACTTTCTGGTAAAAAAGATACCTTTTAATGGATAATATCATTTTTACACATTTTCCAGATTTAACAGATATTCAAAAAACGCAATTCTCTGCTCTTTCTGATTTGTATGAGTTTTGGAACGCTCAAATAAATGTGGTTTCTAGGAAGGATATGAATGACTTTTTAGAGCGCCACGTTTTAAATTCTTTAGGGATAGCCAAAATAATTAACTTCGAAGAAGGTACTAAGGTGCTAGATGTTGGTACTGGTGGAGGTTTTCCTGGTATTCCCTTGGCTATATTATTTCCTAAGGTAGACTTTTTTTTGGTGGATAGTATTGGTAAAAAAATTAAGGTAGTTCGTGCAGTGGCTGATGAGTTGGGTTTGAAAAATGTAAGAACAGCTCATGAAAGAGCCGAAAATATCAATGAGAAATTTGATTTTGTAGTGAGCCGAGCGGTAACCCGTATGCCTGCCTTTCTAAAGTGGGTAGAAGGCAAATTTTCTCTAGATTGTAATAACACTTTTCCTAATGGTGTTCTTTACCTTAAAGGAGGTGATTTGATCGAAGAAATGAGTCAAGTAACCTATCACCATAATTCGTTTAATCTTTCAGATTATTTTAGCCAAGACTTTTTTGAAACTAAAAAGGTTGTTTATGTACAGATGGTTTAAGCTGTCTTTTTACAGAAATATATAATTTCACCTTTAGGCAAAGCATAACGTTCTACTAATTTAGGATCTAGGGTATTGATATAGTCATCTTCAACAACTTCAAAACCAGCTTCACTAAGAATATTGCCATAATCTAAGCCATAAAGTCTGACGTGATCGTCTTGCCAATAGTGTTTCTGTCTTTCTTTAGGGTCTGTTATGCTAGGATCGTCGAAGGTTTCCTCTCGATTAGTGTCGATAGGTACTTGAAAAATTCCCCAACCACCTTTTTTAATCACTCTGTAAAATTCTTTCATCACCTTTCTGTCATCTTGCACATGCTCCAAAACGTGATTACACATAATTACATCAAAGCTATTATCCACGAAAGGAATACCGTGAACGTCCATTTTTACATCTGCCCAAGGAGAATTTAAATCGGCTGTAGTGTAGTCTAAATTTTTTTGATTTTTGAATAGCTTAATAAAGCAGTATTCTGGGGCAATGTGCAAAAATTTTAAATTATCACTAAAGAAATTAGTTTTCTCTTTAAGGTATAACCAAATTAGTCGGTGTCTTTCTAAAGACATGCTATCTGGTGCTAAGGCATTTTCTCTAGGTCTAAGCCTTCCGTATGGGAGTAATTTTCTATAAGTATATCCATTAATAGGGTCTTCGAACTGATTACCTCTCATAAACAGAGAAAATATTCTAAGAAAAAAATGACTGACGTGGTGTAGGTAATGTCGAGGTATTAATCGTGTTACTAAACTTATAATGTATTTCATGGGTTATATTTTGTTCTTAATGGTTGAACTGCATATCAGAGAGTTGCTTATATAAGCCTTCATTTTTTTGAAGCTCTTGATGCGTTCCTTGCTCAATAATTTGTCCATTTTCGAGTACTAATATACAATCTGCATTTTTAATGGTAGAAAGTCGATGTGCGATTACTATAGAAGTCCTTCCTTTCATGAGTACGTCCATAGCTTCCTGAACCAACTTTTCGGATTCAGAATCTAAAGCACTAGTAGCCTCATCTAAAATTAAAATACTAGGATTTTTTAGCAATGCTCTAGCAATGGCTATTCTTTGTCGTTGTCCACCTGAAAGTTGTATACCTCGCTCACCAACAAGCGTTTCCATTTTTTCAGGGAAATCATTAATGAAGTAAAGAGCATTAGCTTTTTTAGCTGCTTCTTCAATTTCTTGATCAGAAGCATCTAATTTACCGTAAGCTATATTTTCCTTAATGCTACCGCCAAACAATATGATATCTTGAGGGACAATAGCAATTTGCTTCCTTAAAAAGTGCAAGTCGTATTCTTCAATATTTTTTCCATCAATACTAATTTGACCGTCTTCTATTTTATAAAATCCAAATAGGATAGAGGCTAATGTGGTTTTTCCTGCGCCACTGGGTCCTACCAAGGCTATGTTATGACCTTGTTGAACTGCAAAATTTAAATTGTTTAATACTTGTAAATCTGGTCTACTTGGATAGGCAAAACTTAAATTGTGAAATTTTATATGACCGTTAACGGCATCAGCACTAAATGTTGAATGGATTTCTTCTTTTTCTTCTTCAAGAATATCCATCAAATGTTCTGTTGCTCCAATAGCTTTTTGAAGTTTTGCATAGATGTCGGCCATACCACCTACAGATGCACCAATAAATACCGAGTATAGTATAAACGTAAACAATTCACCTATACTTAGTTCGTTTGAGTTAATCATCAATACGCCATACCAAATAACTGCAACAATAGAGCCAAATAAACAAAAGATGATGAATGAAGCAAAAGCACCACGATAACGACCACCTTTTTTGGCAATTTGCATCACTTCATTCGTTTTCTTAGTGTATCGTCCTATTTCAAAAAACTCATTGGTAAAGGCTTTAACGTTGGAAATACCTTGTAATGTTTCTTCTATAATAGTGTTGGATTCAGCTAGTTTTCCTTGCACTTGTTTGGAGAATCGTTTAATATATCTTCCAAAAAAGACCGCAGCTAACATCACAGCGGGAATAATAGCTAACATAAACAAGGTCAGTTTGACAGAGGTCAAAGAAAGAAATGCAATACCACCTATAATGATGAGAACTTGTCTTAAAAATTCAGCTATATCTGTAGTAAAGGTCTCTTGTAACAAGGATATGTCAGAGGCAATACGGCTATTCAATTCACCAACACGTCTTTTTGAAA
>CAJWHN010000084.1 GCA_913041085.1 uncultured Flavobacteriales bacterium
GGGGTGCAGTAGCAAGTTGGGCAAAAACGATGGCCAACGAATTGGGACAATATGGCGTTACAATCAATAATGTCTTGCCAGGTTTTACGAATACCAACCGTCTCAAAACTCTAATCAATAAAAAAGCCCAAGTCCAACAAGTCAGTGAAGAACAAATCGCTAATGGTATGTTATCTACAGTTCCTGCCTCTCGCTTTGGTGAGGCTGAAGAAGTAGCTAATGCTATCGCTTTTTTATGTTCTCCCGCCGCTGCTTACATCAACGGAATTAACGTCCCTGTTGATGGTGGACGTACCGGCACACTTTAAACTACATCCCTATGAAAAAAATACTCAATTATATAGACGGTAACTTACAAGAAGCGCTATCCAAAGAAGTTATCGAAAATGAAAGTCCTGTGAATGGTAAGGTATTTTCTCATATTGCCGATAGCGATAAGGAAGATGTAGAATTGGCTGTACAAGCAGCCAAAAAAGCTTTTCCTTTTTGGAGTGGATTGAGTAAAAAAGAACGTCACGACCATTTAATGCGTCTAGCAGATGGTATAGAAGCACGTTTTGATGAAATGGTAATTGCCGAAAGTTTAGATAACGGTAAACCAGAATGGTTAGCCAAACAAGTGGATATCCCTCGAGCCTCTGAAAACTTGCGTTTTTTTGCAACAGCATCTCTACATTTTTCCTCTCAGATGCACGATATGGACGGCAAAGCGATCAATTATACAGCTCGTGAACCCATAGGAGTAGTGGGCTGTATTTCGCCTTGGAACTTGCCCATATATTTGTTTACGTGGAAAATTGCTCCTGCCCTAGCAGCAGGAAATACAGTTGTTGCAAAACCTTCGGAAGTGACCCCTTATACGGCTTATTTGTTGAGTGAAATTTGCCAAGAAATAGACTTTCCTAAGGGAGTACTCAACATCGTTCACGGCTATGGACATAAAGTAGGGGCCGCTATAAGTAGCCACCCTGATACGCCTGTCATTTCATTTACTGGCGGCACAGTTACTGGAGCTAAAATTGCTGAAGTAGCAGCGCCAATGTTCAAAAAGTTATCTCTAGAATTGGGTGGTAAAAATCCTAATATCGTATTTGCTGACGCTAATTTTGAAGAGGCATTAGAAATGGCCGTAAAAGCTTCCTTTAGAAACCAAGGGCAAATCTGTTTATGTGGCTCTCGACTCTTTGTCGAAGAATCTTTTTACCAAAAATTTAAAACTGCTTTTGTGGAAAAAACAAAGCAATTGAAAGTGGGTGACCCTAAAGAAAATAACGACCTTAGTGCAGTGGTTTCTAAAGACCATATGCACAAGATATTAGAGAAAATAGAACTTGCCAAAAAAGAAGGTGGACAAATTTTATGTGGTGGCGAGCGTATAATATTAGATGGCGAACTTAGTAAAGGCTATTACATCGCCCCTACAATTATAGAAGGCTTAGACCACCTGTGCCGTACCAATCAAGAGGAAATATTTGGACCTGTAGTCAGTATAATGCCCTTTAAAAACGAAGAAGAAGTTATTGCTATGGCAAACAGTACTCGTTACGGATTAGCCGCTAGTATATTCACACAAGACATAAGTAAAGGACATAGAGTAGCAGCTAGAGTCAACTCAGGAATAGTGTGGATTAATACTTGGATGATGCGTGACTTACGTATCCCCTTTGGAGGTATGAAAGATTCTGGCGTAGGTCGTGAAGGAGGATTCAAGTCACTCGAGTTTTTTACTGAACCCAAAAATGTTTGTTTGAAAATTTAGTGACCTATATCATTTCTTATTTCTAATCTAATCTTTAGCTTAGACTAAACATAAGACACAAAACCTTAATGCAATTCATTGATGATAAATAGTATTAATTATTAAAATGAATGAAAAAAAGAACACCCATTTCCAAAATTATGTCAAACGACATCATTACAGTTAACAAAACCCAATCCATCAGAGAAGTTAGTGATATTATAGAGGATAAAAATATCCATCATGTCCCTGTTGTTTCTAGAGATAAAGTTATAGGAATACTTAGTAAGGTAGATTTGCAAAAAATCAGCTTTGTAAATAGCTACGATAACGATGGTTTGACAACTGCTATGTATGACAATTTTAACATTGAACAAGTCATGACAAAAGACGTGAAAGTGGTTCAAAAAAGCGATACCATATATGAAGTCGCTACTATATTATCTAAAAATGAATTTCATTCGCTGTCAGTAGTTGAAGAAGAAAAATTGGCAGGAATAGTTACTACAACTGACCTCATCAAATATCTAGTTAACCAATACTAAAGGCTAATGTTAAGATAGTGGCTATAGTTTTATAGCCATTATCTTACTTTAAATACGGATCTACGTATTTAATGTCTTTGTGGCTTAAGACCCACATACCGTTTTCAGAATTCCCAGAAGTTTTAAAGTGTAATTGAATACCTGCATGAGTTTCTGCAACCTCCACAACAGTTCCTACTTGTCTGAGGTTATTTCTTAATAATAATTCGACTTGGTTGCCTACTAATTGTTTCCAAAGTCGCTTCCCGTATGCATTCTTTTGATACAGGGCATCGAGGTCATCTTTCCAATACATTTTTATAATTTTTACATTTCAAAAATGCATCAATAGTATTATAAGAAAGTTTTACTATGATTAAAAAAAGGTTAACCCTACTTAATGATAATCTCATCGGCAAACAACCAAGTTTTTCCTCCTGCACCCAAATGCCAATCGGGACAAAGCCCATAATTTTTAGCTTTAACCTTGACATAACGTGCTTGTTGAGTCACTTTGATAGAAAAATCTCGATGAAAGGAACCGTATTCTTGGTCAGAAAATGTATTGCTAATAAGGGCAAGGGATTTAAAGTTTTGTCCATCCTCAGACACTAAAAATTCTACTTGTGGCGGATAAAAAATCCAAGATTTGATGTCTTGTAAAAAACCAATGGCTAAGTAATTAATGGGCTTAATAGAGCCTAAGTCTATGGTAGCCTCTAAATCCTCCCTATAACCTTGCCAACTACCTGTTCTATAACTTCCTGTGCCTCGTAAATAATCTATTAAAGTTTTATCTCCAGCAGCGGCATACTGATTGGCGTATTCGCTTTGTATACTGATACTTCTACTGCCATCAATTTTATAAAATGGTGCCGACACCTCTTGACTTTGTCCATTAGAAGAAAAGGCTTTAGCCTTAATTACAGCATCATCAAACAACAAAATAGGTATGTCATAAATAGGTGATTTTGCACTAGGCTGACTACCGTCTAAAGTGTAACGAATTATAGCTTCTTGAGCAGAGCCTAATTCTACTATTAAGCTATCTGTAAAGGTTTGGCTCTCTGCCATAAAAAAGGGCACAGGCGTTAAC
>CAJWHN010000085.1 GCA_913041085.1 uncultured Flavobacteriales bacterium
CTCTTTCGATGTCCTTCCTATTAAATTAGAGTATCCTAATTTCTCTAAGATCCTCCAACAAGCAGAACCGACCATTCCTCGATGACCTGCAATATATATTTTGGAAGACTTGTTAAGATTCATTTTTCTATTATTTACCTATTGAAAATACCTCAAAACCTATATCTTCAAGAGCATCTTTATCTAAAATATTTCTACCATCGAAAACTTTGGCTGGACTCATAACGCAGTCATATATTTTATGCCAATCGTAAGATTTAAACTCATCCCACTCTGTGATGACTGCTACTGCATGCGAGTTATCACAAGCTTTTAATGGATCTGAATAATAACTCAATGCGTTTTCATTTTCTTCAGATAGACGACTATTCAAATTATCCAAATCAGAAAGCATCTGTTGTTCACTAACCTTAGGGTCATACACACAAATTTCAGCGCCATTTTCAATGAGTATATCAGCAATGTAAATAGCTGCTGATTCTCTAGTATCATTAGTGTCTTTTTTAAATGCCCAACCTAATAAAGTTATTTTTTTGCCAGAAACTGTACCAAAAAGCGAAGTCATTATTTTTTTTGCAAAACGCTCCTTTTGGTAATCGTTTATCTTAATGACTTGATTCCAATACTCAGAAACTTCATCTAAACCCAAAGATTTAGCAATATATACAAGGTTTAAAATATCTTTTTGAAAACAACTGCCTCCAAAACCTACTGAAGATTTTAAAAACTTATTTCCTATTCTAGAATCCATTCCAATAGCTGTAGCTACTTCATCAACATCAGCTTCTGTAGCTTCACACAAGGCAGATATACTATTAATAGAACTGATCCTTTGTGCTAAAAATGCGTTTGCCACTAATTTCGATAATTCTGAAGACCAGACATTAGTTGTGTAAATTTTTTCTTCTGGAATCCAATTAGCATAAATGTCAACTAGAGCAGATATCGCCTCTTTCCCGCTTTTAGTTTGCTTACCTCCAATCAAAACTCTATCTGACTTAAATAAATCTTGAATAGCCGTACCCTCAGCTAAAAACTCAGGATTAGAAAGTACCTCAAAGTGAACGCCATTTCCAGTAGAATCCAAGATAGTTTGTACAGCTTCGGCAGTTCTTACAGGTAAGGTTGACTTTTCTACAACTATTTTGTCTGTTTTAGCTACTTTGGCTATAGTTCGAGCACACAATTCAACATATTTCAAATCAGCAGCTTGACCTTTACCTTCACCATATGTTTTAGTAGGAGTATTCACTGCAATGAATACCATTTCAGATTCATCAATGGCTTTTTCAACATCCGTAGAAAAAAACAAATTGCGACCTCTAGCTTCTTTAACGACATCAGCTAAACCTGGTTCATAAACTGGTAGATTATCTAAATTGTCATCGTTCCAAGCATCTATACGATCCTGATTAATATCAACAACATTGACTTTGATATGTGGGCATTTCAATGCAATTACCGCCATTGTAGGGCCGCCTACATATCCTGCTCCAATACAACAAATGGATTTAATTTTCATAATACATTATTTCTTTATCATAGAGTAAAATACCCTCTTCATCTGATTCAATAGAAAAGACAACTTTTCTACCTATTTTATTTTTCAATTTTTTCTCTAACTCACTAATATATTCTCTATTAATATCATTGGCAACCAAAAGAACTTCAATTAGTCCAGAATCAATGCCTCTAGCATAATCGCCAATCAAAATAATCTTTTGAACATCACCAATACGCTTAACAATAGTCTCCACCATTTCGTCAAGTCTGAGATGTTTTTTGACGAGTTGTTGTAAAACTGAGTATAAAGGATGTTTGGTGTTTGCCCTATAAATTACTTTATTCTGCTCTTTATTACTTACTAAATAGCCTGCATCTTTCAACTTATTTAACTCCTTACGTACGCCGTTGGTAGATTCGCCAAACTCTGATGCAAGTGAATTAAGGTGACCTTTGTTAGCTGCTCTTATAAAGAACTTAACAAGAACTCGTAATCTGGTTTTAGATGTTATTAATGGATTAAGCATGATTTACAAGGAATTAAATATGATAATTAAGTATATCATTTTTAAATGAGTAACAAAAGTACTTAAAAAAAGAAGAAAATTAAATTATATCAAGACTAACCTTAAGATTAAGACTTTTTATGTTGACCCAAAGTCTATTTGAAGTGACTTTAACAACCTCACCAATACGGTTTTGAAATTGCTCTACTATCAATTGCTGTCCGACATTTAAACTAGTAATAGTAGATTTCAAACAACATTTCCCTTCGAGATAATTTTTAAGTAAATCCACCTCATGCTGAGGAATACTGACTATTTTTTTGTTGTAAAACATATAACGTATAACTCCAGGGCAATCAAAAACTTGACTTCTCTCGTGTTCATACATATATACTAAAACCATAGAAGGAAGTGCAGCTGACTTAATTTTCTTTTTTCTATCTGACCATTGTGAGACTTTAATAATTACTGGACAATATGAGTCTATACCCATAAGTTGTAAGCGTTCGTTAACCTTTATCTCATACCTAGGCTTGGTATAAATAACATACCACTTTTTAATTGGCGTATTTTGCTGACTTTTATTATGATATTTATAAAGTGTAGCCCTCATAAACTTACTTTTTGGCTTTAGACAACAACCATATCATCGAAAGAAGTAGAACCACAGATAATCCTAAAATCAAAATAAAATGTTTCAAGATCATATTGTCAAACAATAAAAAAGAACAAACTATAATAATTAAACAATATAAGATTATGAAAATAGTAGATTGTATATGAGAAAACCCTGCCTCCAACAATTTATGGTGAAAGTGATTTTTATCAGCTAAAAATGGACTGCTTCCAGAAATTCCTCTTATAACAAATACACGAAGTGTATCTAAAAAAGGAAAAGCAAACAAAGCTAAAATGAAAACTGGTTTATTATCAATAACATGAACCGAGCTAAATTCTGTAGAAAGAATCATTGTTGTAAAAACAGCTAAAATATAGCCTATCACTAGAGAACCTACATCTCCCATAAAGATTTTACGCTTACCTTTTGAAAGATTAAACCTCAAAAAAGCTAATATGCTCCCTATCATAGAAGAAATAGAAACTACAGCCAGAAATGATTTAATGCTGATAAAATAATACAGAAAAAAACTGAAAATAATAAGCGCAATAGAAGCCGCCAATCCGTCTATACCATCTATTAAATTGTATGAATTAATAATGATAACAAAAACAAAAATGGTATAAATATAGGAGACAACTACAGGTAATTCATTTATACCAAACAATCCATAAAAACTATCAATTCGAATATCTGTCAGTA
>CAJWHN010000086.1 GCA_913041085.1 uncultured Flavobacteriales bacterium
CACTGATGCAGTACAATAGTATTTATGCTCAAATAGGTTTTGTCACAATATTTATCTCAATTTTCGTTATGTTAATATCACCATTTATTAAAAAATTGATGCATGGCGTTCACTAAAAAAATTAATGATATGAAAAAAATACTTATTGTTTGCACCCTTTTAATTGGCTCTTTAAACCTTTATTCTCAAGAAAATGATGGTTGGCTACTTAACTTTGACAAAGCTGCAGAACTATCTATGAAAACTGGCAAACCTATTCTTGCTAACTTTACAGGTAGTGATTGGTGTGGTTGGTGTATTAGACTAAAAAAGGAAGTCTTTGTAACCCCAGCCTTTAATAAATGGGCTAAAGAAAATGTTATTCTTCTTGAACTTGATTACCCAAGACGAACACCACAAACTGAAGAAATCAAAAAACAGAATCGAGAGCTTCAGCAATTCTTTAAAGTAAGAGGTTATCCGACACTACATATGTTCAATGTTGGAATAGCAGACGGAAAAACTCAAATTACTAATTTAGGTAAAATGGGTTATTTAGCTGGTGGGCCAACACCTTGGATTGCCAATGCAAATAATTATCTTAAAAAATAAATAATGAAACAACTCTTTTTCACTTTAATGGTTTTCATTTTACCATTTGTAGTAGTTTCTTGCAATGAAAACACTACTAATCAAGTAAAAAAAGAAGCCGACCTTAAACAAATCATTCAGTCAAATAATGCCTATTCAGCTATTAAATGGATATCATTAGAAGAATTAGAAGTAAAAATGAAAAAATCACCTCGTAAGGTGATTTTATTATTTACCAAAAAAGGTTGTCCCTACTGCAAGGAGATGAAAGAAACTACTCTTATTGACCCTCATGTAATTAAACTAATTAATGACAATTATTATGCAGTTACTCTAGATGGTAAATCTAAGGAAGCTATTACTTTCAAAGGGGTAACCTACATCAATGATGCTTCAATTGAAGAAGATCCAAAATCAACGTGGAGGCATAATTTGTTTGCCAAATTGGTAGAGCCATATAATGGCGGTTATTATTGGCCTTCAACAGTAATACTCGACAATAATCTTGATTTGATTAAAAGTATTCCTGGCTCACAAAAACCTTCTCAGTTTAAGCGAATGCTAATGAACTATATGAGATAAAAGTCTCGTAAAAATGTTTAAATAAAAAGGTCTTGCATTTGCAAGACCTTTTTTCTTGGGTGGATGATGGGATTCGAACCCACGACCCTCGGTACCACAAACCGATGCTCTAACCAACTGAGCTACAACCACCGTTGGGACGGCAAATATATAAATTTAGAAAAATATTAGCCTAATTTTATATAAAAAACTACCTTTGAATATACCATGGACACAGCTAAAAAATATCAGAGTCTTAATATTTCTGGAATGACTTGTGCTAATTGTGCAAAAGGAATCGAAAAACACCTCACTAAAAAAGGAATTAAAGAAGTAAAAGTCGATTTTTCTAATGCTGAAGCTCATTTTTTAACAAATAACATAAAGATAGATGATGTCATTAAAGAAATTGAATCTATTGGTTTCAAAGCCAAAACCGGAGAAATTGAGGAGGATAATAAAGTAGAAAAATTATTTGCGTTTTGTCTCATACTGACTATTCCTTTGTTTAGTCATATGTTTTTAAATGAAAATCACATTCTACATAATCCTATTATTCAGTTTTTTTTGGCTTTACCTGTTTACATTGTTGGTTGCTATTATTTTGGCACGAGTGCTTGGAATTCACTAAAATCGAAAGTACCAAACATGGACGTTTTGATAATGATGGGTACTACGGCTGCATTCTTTTATAGTGTAACAGGAACTTTAATATTTTGGGGCACTCCAGAAGCTCACAATTTTTTATTTTTTGAAACAACAGCTACTATTATAACTCTAGTACTTTTAGGTAACGTTTTAGAGCATCGTTCGGTAAAACAGACTACCACAGCAATAAAGGAACTAAGCTCAATTCAAAACCTAGAGGCGAAAAGAGAGAAAAAAGATGGCTCAATAGAAATTATTTCTTTCAAAAACATCATTAAAGATGATGTCCTACTAGTTAATTCTGGAGATAAAGTACCAACAGATGGTATCATCATATCAGGAGAAGGTTATTTTGATGAATCAATGATGACTGGTGAAAGCCATTCTGTTCTTAAAAAAAGTAAGGAAGAAGTAATCGGTGGCACACTATTAATTGATGGTAACATTAAAATGATTGCCCAAAAAGTGGGTGAAGAAACTGTTTTATCTCACATTATTAAATTGGTTAAAAGTGCCAAAAACAATAAGCCTAACATACAACGCCTCGGTGACAAGGTTAGTGCTATTTTTGTGCCTCTTGTTTTATTTATATCTCTAATTACTTTCATACTAAATCATTACGCCTTTGACATCAGCCTCTCAGATTCTGTTATGCGAGCAATAGCAGTACTGGTTATTTCATGCCCTTGTGCTATGGGCTTAGCAACACCAACTGCCGTAATGGTAGGCTTAGGGCGAGCAGCAAAAAGTGGAATTCTAATTAAAGGCGGTAATACCTTAGAAGAGTTTGCTAAAGTCAAAAATATAGTCTTTGACAAAACAGGGACAGTAACAACAGGAGACTTTAAAATAGATAGTCTAGTTTGCAAAGAGAGAGACAACGAAGATGTAATAAACATTATATATTCCTTAGAAATACATTCTTCCCACCCTATTGCTAAGTCATTTATCAAAGAACTAGAGGAAAAGGCAGAACTATTAGAATTGGAGGAAATCAAAGAAATCAAAGGACAAGGTATTCAAGCAAAGTGGAAAGGTGATTTTTACCAATTTGGATCTGCTAAGTTTGTCAATCATGAAGACGAAACTCATCAAATTTATCTTTATAAAAACAATAGTTTTTTTGCTGGAGTAAATTGCTCTGATGAGATAAAAAACGATTTAAAAGATACTATTTCAAAGCTTAAGCAACAAGGATTAACAACTACAATCTTAAGTGGAGATAAAATTAGTAAATGTGAATCTGTGGGTCAAGCTATAGGAATAAATAACATTTATGGTGAGCACTTACCTCATGAAAAATTAGAAAAGATTGATGAGCTCAATAAAAATGGTTTTACAGCTATGGTAGGTGACGGTATAAACGATGCGCCCGCTTTAGCAAAAGCACATGTTGGAGTTTCCTTAGGTGGAAGCACCGAAGTAGCCATAGAATCAGCACAAGTTGTACTATTAAATACAAATAATTTAAAGCAAATAGATACAGCCTATAAAATCAGTAAGCATACTCTAAAGAC
>CAJWHN010000087.1 GCA_913041085.1 uncultured Flavobacteriales bacterium
CTACCGTAACAAGTTTTTTATCTCGTATGGTAGCAGAGCACCATCATTTTTGGAACGATAGCCGACAAGCAAAGGCCAAACGTTTGAATCTAACCAAAGAAGAAGTAGTTACTTTAGCTTCTATAGTAGAAAAAGAAACCTTACAAAAAAGCGAACAGCCAGTAGTTGCAGGTTTGTACCTCAACCGTTTAAAAAAAGGTATGAAGTTACAATCTGACCCAACGGTTATTTTTGCTATTGGTGACTTCTCTATTAGACGTGTTTTAAAGAAAGATTTAAAGTACGACTCACCCTATAATACATACAAATACAAAGGGCTACCAATTGGTCCGATTTCTCTTCCTTCAATTCGTGCTATAGATGCCGTTTTGAATTATCAAAAGCACGATTATTTATTCATGTGTGCTAAGGAAGATTTTTCAGGATTTCATAACTTTGCCCAAACGGCTATCCAACATTATGCCAATGCGGCTAAGTATAGAAAAGCCTTAAACGATAGAAACATTAAACGATAATCATTTATGAAAATTAAATTTGGAACAGACGGCTGGAGAGCTATAATAGCTCAAGAATACACATTAGATAATGTGGCACGTGTATCAGCAGGAGCTTCCCAATGGTTGAACAATAATTTTGATAAGCCTTCGGTAGTAATAGGTCACGATTGCCGTTTTGCTGGTTCTCTTTTTGCTGAAACAGCCGCTAAGGTGTTTAACCACTTTGGTATTAAAGTTACTTTAGCTGACCGATTTGTTACCACTCCAATGCTTTCGCTAGGTGTTTTAGAACTAAAAGCCGATTTGGGTGTAGTTATAACTGCTAGTCACAATCCACCAGAATACAACGGTTATAAGTTAAAAGGCAACTTTGGAGGACCTTTGTTGCCTGATGATATACAAGCTGTAGAAAATATTATCCCTGATACTCACGGTTTAGATTTGAAGTCTTTGACGATGGATGGTGTACAAACAGCCGATTTAGTAAAATTGTATCTCGATAAGGCTAAAGCAAGTTTTGATATTGACGCTATAAATAATTCTGATTTCAATTGGGGTTATGATGCCATGTATGGAGCAGGTAGGGAAGCTGTACCAGCATTATTGCCAGAAACTACGCTATTGCATTGTTCTGACAATCCCGGTTTTAAGGGAACAGCACCAGAACCCATTCATAGAAATCTAATTGAATTTTCTGAACTTATCCGTGAGGGCGGTCAAATAGATTGTGGTTTAGCTACCGATGGCGATGCCGATAGGATAGGTTTATATAATGCTAAAGGTCAATTCATAGACTCTCACCATATTATCCTGTTGTTAATACATTACTTGGTTAAGTATAAAGGTATGACTGGCAAGATTGTTACCGCCTTTTCGTGTTCGGTAAAAGTAGCTCAGATGTGCAAACACTACGGATTGGAGCACGAAATTGTAAAAGTTGGCTTTAAGCATGTAGCAGGGGTGATGCTCAAAGAAGACGTTCTACTGGGTGGTGAAGAATCGGGCGGTGTGGCTATCAAAGGACATATTCCAGAAAGAGACGGTATTTGGATGGGCTTAGTTATATGGGAATATATGGCAAAAACAGGTAAGAGTTTGGATGACCTTATTCAAGAAGTGTACGATATAGTTGGGGAGTTTGCTTTTGAGCGTATTGACTTACACTTGGAAGAAGCTAAGAAAGTCGAGATTGTAGAAAACTGCAAGAATAGAATATATACAGCCTTTGGAGATATGCCAATTATTAAAACAGAAACCATTGATGGCTTTAAGTTTTATTTCGATGAAGACAGCTGGATAATGATAAGACCATCTGGTACAGAACCTGTACTGCGTACTTATGCCGAAGCCAAAAATCAAGACAAGTGCTTCGAAATACTAAAGAAGGTACACCAAGCCTTATTGGTTTAGTATTAAGTTATATAGATATAAAAAAGCCCGAGTACACTCGGGCTTTTTTATTTATGTAAAACTAATACTTAGTGCTTAGAAAGGTAATCTGCTACACCTGCAAAATTTTCTTTCATAGCATCTTTCCCTTTTTCCCAGTTGGCAGGGCAAACCTCACCTTCATCTTCATGATGTTTTAGTGCGTCAACCATTCTTAAAGCCTCATCAACATTTCTACCTAAAGGTAAATTATTAACTATTTGATGTTGAACTATTCCTTCTTTATCTATCAAAAATAATCCTCTAAAAGCAATCATTGGTCCATCAGCTTCTAATTCGTCATTGTCATTCACGAAATAATCACCGAATAGTACACCAAAATTTTCAGTTATAGTTTTAGTTTGGTCTGCAACTAATGGATAAGTTATACCCTTTATGCCTCCTTTATCTTTTGGAACTTGTAACCATCCCCAATGTGATTCAGGTGTATCTGTTGAGCACGCTACAACTTCAACTCCTTTATCTTTAAAGTCAGATAATCTTGATTGAAAAGCGTGTAATTCTGATGGACAAACAAATGTAAAATCCTTAGGGTAAAAGAAAAATAAAACGTGATTTTTACCGATGAATTGTTCTAATGAGAAACCGTCTACGATTTCACCACCATTTACTACAGCTTTAGCGCTGAAATTTGGTGCTTTTTTTCCTACTAATACCATATTTTAAAATTTAGTTTAATGTGTTTCTTAAATAATGGTACAAATTTAAGCATAAAGTACTATTAATTGAAACTTATTTTCTGTATTTCTTCACACCTAAAACAATCTAACTTATGGTAATTAACCATACCAGATGCTTGCATAAAAGCATAGCAAATAGTAATACAAATAAATTTGAAGCCTCTAGCTTTTAACTCTATACTCAT
>CAJWHN010000088.1 GCA_913041085.1 uncultured Flavobacteriales bacterium
AAGTATTCTAACCATGCCTTGCCCTGGTCAGCATATTTTTTACTTTTTGAAGCTTTTATAAATGAATCTTCAGCATTTTTTAAATCTTTAGTTTCAAAAAAAGCAATTCCAATCATTAGGTCATGCTTTCCATCATCTTCGATTCCAATTTTTTCTGCTTTACGAATGCCATTTATGACCTCTTTCCATTCAAAAGCACTAAAAGCAATATTTACATATTGATTGACTAACTTTTCATCATTCGGATTTAGTGTAAGAGATTCATCTATTACATCCAAAGATTTAATTCTTTCTTTAGCAAATAACCATGAATCAGATAGTAATTTTGCATTTTTTGAATCAAATAAAATTTGATCATCTGTTATAGCATTTTCTAGTACCTTTGCAGACATTGCAGGATTCTTTTTATACAAATAAAAACTGGCTAGGGTTGTAAATTCTTCTGGTTTATCAAATAAACCTTTCATATAGCTAACTTCCATGGTGGCGAGAGAAAGATCATATTTTTCTAAAATATTGTATATTGCAGATAGTTGAACGTAATATCTTTTTTTCTCTGGTCTATTCAATAATAATTCTTTTGCTGATAATTCTGCTGAAATGAAGTCTTCTTTGTTATATTCGATAGCAAATTTAAGTTGATACCAGTCTTCCCTAAATGACGAAGATAATGAAATAGCTAATTTTATGTAATCATATGCAACATCATAATTTTTTTCAGTAGCATAGATTAAAGCTGTGAGTGCATAAATATTATGCATTCCTGGAACAGGTTTTGGCTGCCGTTTGGCATCCTCAATAAATTTAAGTAATAGCTCTTTGGCTCCTTGAATGTTATTTTGAGTTGAATATAGTTGGGCGAGAGCTTGAACTAGTGAAGTTGCTTCCGCTATTGGAAGCGCTTTTTCATCATACGCGACTTGTAACTTCTCAATTGCTTCATCAAATCTTTCACGTTGAAAAAGAAAAAAACCATAAGTTCTGGCAATAACAGCCTTATTATAAGATCTTGATCTCCAATTTTTTATATACCAACGTCTTAGGATTTCTTCTGCTTCGTCATATTTTTTTTCTTCAATTTTTGAATCTACTCTAGTTAGCTCCCAATAGACAGTCTCATTTAGAACGTCATCAGAATAAATATTAGTGATTAAAAAAATAGCTAAAAATAAATAATAATTTCTTTTCATTTTAAAATAATTTAAATTCAATTAATTGAGTTCCATCTTGTTGAACCGCAACACCATTAACAACCTTAGGTTTAAATTTCCATTTCTTTATTGCCCTTAATGCTGCTGTATCAAATACTCGAGGTGGTTTTGATTGAACAACCTTTGGTGATGATACGGACCCATCAGGCTCTACTGTAAATCTGACTTTTACCCAACCTTCAACACCTGCCAATAATTCATTTCTTGGATACTGAGGATTTATTCTTACCAATGGAACTACTTGAGAATTTCCTCCTGCATTTTGAGGTCCCAAAAAAGCTCCCTTAAAATCTGTTGGAACTGCAATATCTGGAAATTCTATATCAAGATTTGGAGCTTGAGGTGGTGCTTGCAGTTCAGGTGTAACTAAATCTGGTGGTGGTGGCTTCTTGGGAGGTTCTGGTCTATCTGGTATTGTCCTAGTCTTTTCTTTTAGCGAGGTGTCTTTCTTTAATCTTATAAAGTCCACAACTCTAAAGGAGTTTTCATTTTTTAATGCTTCAGAACTTGGTTTTACAATGTATGCGAGTAATAAAAAAAACATTACGGCAACAATTAAACCAATAAGATGTCCACTATAGTATTTAATCATTCTCAGCTGCAATAGATATTTCAAGAACTCCTGCAAGCCTGATTTGGTCCATTGTCTCAACCAACAACCCAGTCTGCGATGCTTTATCTGCTTGTATGATTACTGCTCCTTCCGGATTTTCTGCTCTCAACCTAATGATATTAGGTCTAATAGCTCGTAATTCAACCTTCCTTCTATCAATGTAAATTTCATTGTTTTCGGAGATAGCAACAAGAATATTTCCCTTCTCATTTCTCTCTGCTGTTTCAGCATTTGGACGATTGACTTCAATCCCTGACTCTTTTACAAAAGAAGTTGTAACAATAAAAAAAATAAGCATTATAAAAACAATATCAAGCATTGGGGTTAGATCTAACCCAGATTCTTCTTGATATATTTTTTTTCTTCTTCTCATAGCTCAGAAATAAGAGTTTGTGATTTACTATTTAATATCGTAAAGGTTAAAAGCCCAACAATACTAATCGCCATACCTGTCATAGTAGGCAATGTTGCCTTAGTAATTCCAGATGCAAGAGCTCTGGCATTACCTGTTCCAAAAAATGATACTACGTCAAATACTTCTATCATTCCAGTAACGGTACCAAGAAGCCCTAGGACAGGACATAAGGCTATTAAAGTTTGTATTATATAAAAGTCTTTAGTGATCAAATTCTTAAAATCACATTTCAATATTGATAAATTAAGAGAATAGTACTGATCTTTATTTAAATTAGTTAAATTTTTTCTATATTCAGATCTTATGCTATCTACATCTATAAATAGAAACTTACACTTTGCTGAAATTAAAATAAATAAATAAATACTTATTAAAAATAATATAAACACAACAGGACCACCCTGATTAATAAAATTTGAGTACGTTTTAAGAATCTCAGTTATCATTTTTTAGTTTTGTTAGCTACGATACCTGATGCCTTTTCTTCTAAGAATGAAATAATAGTTTTTGAATAGTTTTCTGCAT
>CAJWHN010000089.1 GCA_913041085.1 uncultured Flavobacteriales bacterium
ATTCTGATAAGACAAAATTAATAAAGCACCTTGATAAATCCGGAACTGTTTTTAAAGAAGAAAGTAATAACCGAGCTTATTTAGATTTTTTAAAATAAAACTTAAAAGTTAATATTTCAACCTAAACTTTAGAGAAAAGATTTCATTATCAGGATTATCCCAAGGATCTTTAAATACATCGGATGTATTTCTTTCATTTTCATCATCGTAAACCCTCCCACCTTTTGTATAGACTATATAAATATAGGACAAAGGCACAATTTCATATTTGTACCTTATCTGGAAAGAGGTAATTCCATCTGTGAATGGTCTTACGTTAGAATTATGGTTATAAAGATAGCCTGCCTTGTCTAAAATAAGACTTATTGGATTTTCTGCTTCAAGAGCAACGAATTGACTCTTTAATCTTATTTCATGCTTAGAGCCTTTAAACCAGTTTGCATTTATAGATATAATTTTCTGCGTTAAATCATATACACCAAGCTCATTACTATCTATCCAATTTAGCCATTCATCTTCTTCTCTTACTCTAAATTGCCAACTTAACTTAAAATCTTCAACTGGATATAAAGATCCAGCGATTTTTGCAAATCTTCTTTCATAACCCTCAGAGCTCCATGTTTTATACTTATCTGCAGTTTCATAACCGATTCTCCAGTCGTACTCCCAAGTTCCATAACTTGGTGATTCATAATCTAGGTTAAAGCTAAAGCTT
The DNA here is from genome assembly GCA_913041085.1 of uncultured Flavobacteriales bacterium. Classification (GTDB taxonomy): domain Bacteria; phylum Bacteroidota; class Bacteroidia; order Flavobacteriales; family UBA7312; genus UBA8444. The sequence continues at coordinate 716 of CAJWHN010000089.1, forward strand.
CCATTTCTCTTCACAAATGGAAAGTCCACATTTTTTCTTGTAATTGTTGTATTTTTTCCAGATGTTTTAAGATCCCATGAGCCCTGGAAGCTAGAAGTGTCTTTAAATTTAAAATTATATTCTTGTTTTATTTGAGTAGGGTTAGAATTTCCAGAAGTATCAGAATCATAGTTAAAGTCGGTGCCAATCTTTCTTTCTTTTATAAAGCTAGATTTACTAAAATCTACCTTTGTCACATCTGAACCTAATCCCACATGAAACCAATCATTTTTTTTAAGATATCCAAAATCATTAAGCTGAAAACTGTCTTCAAAATATAAAATACTTCCAGACCTCCTACTAAGTGATGAAGGTTTGTATACAAATTGCGATCTTAGGCCAAAACCAGAAACTCCCTCCTTGTCTGAAGAGAGGAGGTCTGTATATAAGGTTAATTTATTTGAATTAACATTTGTAAAATCAATAACATTTATTGTGGCTTTTTCATTCTTAAAATTATCTACAACATGAGTTAAGAAATAACCAACAGATCTTTTTCCAACAACACTTTTTGACCTTAAAGCATAAAAGTTTTTACCTTTTGTAAAAGATTCGTCTGACTCTTGTGCAACAAATATTCCAACATCATTATTGTTATTTTTTTGCGTGTACCTTAATGCAAAATCTATATCCGTGTAATTTTTTCTTGCATCATTACATCTATCTTTATCAGAAGATGCATCGCAATCATAGGAACTAGCAGCTCCTATTCTTCTAGTATTTATAATCCTATACCTATCATAGTGAGATAGATCAAATAAAGATTGATTTTCATTGAAGAAAGCTCTTTTTTCTGAATAAAAAGTTTCTTGAGCAGAGAAATTCACAATTACCTCATCACTCTCAGCTTGACCAAAGTCAGGATTAAGAGTTAAGTTAATTTGCTTACCTGTTCCAGTATTTAAAAAAACTTCAGTACCAACTCTATTCTCATTAAAACCAGAAACTGAATTATATGTTTTTGAAACATATGGGAAATAGTTAAGCTTTCTTTTTGTATAGTTTTCAACATTTATAGATCTCAAACTTGATAAAAAATTAGTTCTAAAACCGCTTGTTTTAGTATCGTTAAGCCATGATTGAGTTTTTGAATAATATCTAAAAGTTGTAATTTTTATATTTCTTTTAGGACCATCAATACTTTTCATTAAAACTACATCCCAGGGTATTAAGAACTCTGAAACCCAATAACCATCATATTTATTAGTCCGAACTTTCCAGTCACCATCCCAATCAAACTCTGGCCACCCGCCTAGTGGCCTAATACCATCCCCTTGAATATTAGCGAGAGTAACAAAGAACATGTAAGCCTTAAGCCCATCTCCATCAAAATCAATTGCAACCCCATTTTGTTCAACATTATTTGGAACTTCATCTCTCATAGATTTATTTGAGAGCATTGACTCGTTATCTTGAAAATTAGTAAATCCGATGTATATTCCATTTTCATTCGAAAAGATTCTTGTTTCTGTTTTCACCTGAGAAGGTAATAATGTGAATGGAACAGTTTCATAATACTCATTTATAACAATGGCATTTTCCCATTGTGCTTCATTTAAATTAGCATCGATTTCTATAGATTGACTATATGCAGATGGCAAAAATAAAAGGAATAAATATTTAAGTGATTTGTTCATAAGTACTTTCAGGTAAAGTATTTTATATATCAGATGAATGAAAGTACACGAGTTTCAGTTATTACAATATCGTATTTGATATCATGAGTCATTCCAAATTCCTTATTGACTAACTGATAATCAAAACCCATACCAACAATGAGAGGCCTTTTGTCTAATAAGTCTACACCCTCAAGTGCTCTATCAAAATAACCTCCGCCGTATCCAAGTCTACAACCATTTTTATCAACTCCAACAAATGGAATGAACATAGTATCAAATGAACTAGGTTCTAAATATTCAGTATTTTCAATTTCTT
>CAJWHN010000090.1 GCA_913041085.1 uncultured Flavobacteriales bacterium
TGCCCATCAAGATAACAGTTGAATTGGTATGTTCTACCCCGTGATAACTTCTGTAGGGTGTGATTTGAAACAGAAAATGATAATCATCGACAGGTAAACTGCCAAAATTCTTGACTTGCTCAATAGTAAAAGCCTTGAAGTCAGCGGATAATTTTTCTAGCTTAGGTTGGCAAGGTCCTTGAATCCATATATGGTAAGCAACTCCATCTACTTCATAATTGATGTATTGCATACTGTTTGAAGCAATAAAGGGAGATTCTGCTAGCATATCAAAATTATCGGCTACAAGTGTGCCATTATTGTTTTTAATACCACAAGCAATTTGGTAGTCTTTAGGTAGGTCTAATTCTAGACTATACTTTTCGTTTTCTCTACCAACTACAAACATACAGCAGTTTACTGGATTGACATACAATTGGTTTTGGTCTAAATAGGATGAGCCAGCATCTAGAACATTTGCATAATAGTTGTAGGTAATGGTCACTTCTTCAACACCATCACAGGCAACCTCCCAAAGGTCTTTAGTAATTTTTATGAATGGTATTTCATTTCCATTTTCATCAAAAGCGTTCCATTTTTGGATGTTCTTTGCAAAGTCTGCTAACTCATATCTACCAGGTCTCCAAGAGGGAAGTTGAAATGAAATTGATTTTTCTCCTCTAGTCTTGACTTTTAAGTCAATATCAATGAAGTGTTTGTGTGCATTTTTGTATGAAATTAGATACTTAATCATAGTGCCAAATTTAAGGGCCAAAGATACGTTTTCTTAGTTGAAAACTCTGTTAATAAAGTTGAGTCATTTAAGGGCAATTTTGCATTGTCTTTTTTAATTTTACAATCCTTTATTATAACACCAAAAACTAAAGCTAAGCAATGGTAGAAAATCAGTATACAGAAGACAACATTCGTTCCTTAGATTGGAAAGAGCATATCCGTCTTCGTCCTGGAATGTACATTGGTAAGCTGGGAGATGGCTCATCTGCTGATGATGGTATATATATTCTTATCAAAGAAGTCATCGATAATTCCATTGATGAGTACGTGATGGGTAATGGAAAAACTATTGAGGTTTCTATCCGAGATAAAAAAGTCACTATTCGAGATCATGGTCGTGGTATCCCACTTGGAAAAGTCATTGATTGTGTTTCCAAAATTAATACTGGAGCTAAATACGATTCTAAAGCCTTTAAAAAATCAGTTGGACTGAATGGTGTAGGTACTAAAGCTGTTAATGCACTATCTAGCTATTTCAAAATTCAAAGTGTAAGAGATGAACAAAGTAAGCTAGCAGAATTTGAAAATGGTGTTATCATCAACGATGCGCCAATTGAAAGTACTACTAGTAGAAAGGGTACTAAAGTTACTTTTGTCCCTGATAATACCATTTTTGGTAATTTCCGTTTTCTTAACGAATATGTGGAAAAAATGCTTTGGAACTATTGTTACCTTAATCCAGGTTTAACCATAGTTTATAATGGGGAAAAGTTCTATTCTGAAAATGGACTTAAAGATTTATTAGACCAAAATATTGACTCAAAAATTGTTTATCCCGTTATGCATCTAAAGGGAGAAGACATAGAGGTGGCTATGACACACTCACAAAAGGGTTATGGCGAACAATATTTTTCATTCGTAAATGGTCAACACACTACACAGGGAGGTACACATCAAGCGGCTTTCAGAGAAGCTGTTGTTAAGACTATAAGAGAATTTTACGGCAAAAATTTTGATGCCGTTGATATACGCCAAAGTATTGTAGCGGCAGTGAGTATAAAAGTTATAGAACCAGTCTTTGAATCCCAAACCAAAACAAAATTAGGCTCTAATGAGATAGGGCCAGGAATGGTTACCATTCGAACCTTTATTAATGATTTTATAAAAACGCAATTAGATAATTATCTTCACAAAAACCCTCAGACTGCTGAGTTGTTTTTGAAGAAAATTATTGAAGCGGAAAAAGAACGAAAAGCACTAGCTGGTGTTCGTAAGTTGGCTAAAGAACGTGCCAAAAAGGCCAATTTACACAACAGGAAACTTAGAGATTGTCGTATCCACTTAAATAATGAGAAAAATGATAGAAGATTAGAAACTACATTATTCATTACAGAGGGTGATTCAGCAAGTGGTTCTATCACCAAAGTAAGAGATGTGAATACACAGGCTGTTTTCAGCTTAAAAGGTAAGCCTTTGAACTCTTACGGTCTTACCAAAAAAATAGTTTACGAAAATGAAGAGTTTAATCTACTTCAAGCTGCTTTAAATATTGAAGACGGTCTAGAAGGATTGAGGTATAAAAATGTAGTTATTGCTACTGATGCCGATGTTGATGGTATGCATATTAGACTTCTGTTGATTACATTCTTCTTACAATTTTTTCCAGAGCTCATTAAGGACGGTTATTTATACATTCTTGAAACTCCTTTGTACAGGGTTAGAAATAAAAAAGAAACCATCTATTGTTATTCTGAAGAGGAAAGAGTTAATGCTTTGGAAAAACTAGTCAGAAACCCTGAAGTAACACGATTTAAGGGCTTAGGAGAAATATCTCCAAATGAGTTTAAACATTTTATAGGAAAAGATATGAGGCTTGAGCCAGTAATCATTGGTAAAAAAATGAGTATTGAAGACATGCTTTCTTTTT
>CAJWHN010000091.1 GCA_913041085.1 uncultured Flavobacteriales bacterium
CAAATGTGTTTAGGTTTGTATGATGCTAGAGGACCAAAGCATAATAGTTTAAAAAGAGGTGCAAAGCCAGACTACAAGCTATATTTCACACAAAGCGCTGCAGCTTCAGATAATGGCGGAGGTGAGCTAGCGAAAAATGGTGATGGTCACTATTTCCATTCTAACAATGGAACCACTCAGACAGCAAATTATACTGTTGAATTTAGAATTAGTTTAGACAGTTTAAGGATGAAAGTATCTGGATGGGATGCAAGCGCTGGAACCAATTCAACACCTGACTCACTCTATGTACCTAAAGTTGGAGATAGGTTACCTGTTGAGCTTTTGATTCATGATAATGATTCTGGCTCAGGGTTGGATGCAATCACAACACTATCTAAGCTCGATAATGATCGCGCACATCAAACAACCGAGGTTTGGACTTACACCTTCCTTGGCAATAAAGATGGCAATAAGCTTTCAACTGAGCAAGATATTGTTGCCGATGTTTTCTCTTTAGAGAAGAACTATCCAAACCCCTTTAATCCAACTACTACAATTGAGTACTCTATTGGTATTGCTGGTCCAGCGAAATTGATGATTTACGATATCTTAGGTAGAGAAGTAGTAAGCCTAGTGAATGAGTATAAGCAAGTTGGTAGACATAAAGTGATGTGGAATGCATCAACAATGTCTTCAGGAGTTTACTTTTACAGACTTGAAACACCAACTTTCACTAAAACCCAAAAAATGATTTTGATGAAATAACTTTCATTGAAATTTTGGGGGAATTAATAAAAATGGGGCGATTTTGTCGCCCCATTTTTTGTAAACTTTAATCTTCTATAAATGAACAAAATAAGACAAATATTATCCTTTGTTGTTTTTACCTCTTTAACTTTTGCTCAAACAACTGGTAAAATTTCAGGCATCGTAAAAGATGCAGCTACAAATGAACCTTTAATAGCTGCCAACGTCATAGTGCAAAACACAGCCTTTGGTGCTGCAACAGACTTAGACGGTTCATATTATATTATAAATATTAAGCCGGGCACCTACACTCTTGTTGTAGATATGATAGGCTACAAACAATTAAGGCTCGAGAATGTAAGAGTTTCTGTTAACAGAACTACTACTATTGACGCAAATTTAGAACCAACTGTGATACAAGGCGAAACAGTTGTTGTCGAAGTTGATGCTATCACAACCAAGAAAGACCAAACTTCTACCATTAAAAATATTTCTTCCGATCAAATGCAAAAACTACCTATTGAGGATATTGGTGCAGTAGTTGGAATGCAAGCAGGGGTAGTGAATGGTAATTTTAGAGGCGGTAGAAATACTGAAGTTACTTACTTAATTGATGGAGTTCAGGTTGATGAAGTATTCGGTGGTTCTTCATCTACTATTCAACTAGAGCCTGAAGCAGTAGAAGATTTAGAAGTTATCACTGGTACATTCAATGCTGAGTATGGAAGAGCAATGAGTGGTGTAGTAAATGCAATCACCAAAGATGGTTCAAATAAATTCGAAGGTTCATTTTCCTCGGGATTTTCTGAATACGTCACAGATAATTCTGATATTTTTGTTGGATTAGATAAAATCATATTGAACAGAAATCAAGATTACAAATTTCAATTAAGTGGACCTATCCTTAAAGACAGAATCCATTTCTTCTTCAATGTAAGGGACCAAGTCAATAGGAACCATTTAAATGGAATAAGAAGATTCAATGTTACGGATCAAAGTAATTACTATAGTGATGATCCATTATCCTGGGTCACCCAAAACACAGGTGATTCATCTTATGTTAGTATGAATCGTTATTATGGAACTACCATTCTAGGAAAACTTTCGTTTCATTTATTTGATAAAATCCGTTTTGCTACCATGTTATCAATCGATCAGGATGAAGGACATGGCTATAATCATGCTTTTAAATATAATCCAGACGGTATGGGTGCTGGTTATGGTAAAACCAATTTTTTCACTTTCCAATGGAATCACTTGCTCACCAATAAAATGTTCTATGATCTGAAGGTGTCTAGTACGAAAAATTATTCAGGTGGTTATCTTTATGAAAATCCCCTAGATAGTAATTATGTTCATGATAAATATCTTGAAAGTTTTGGACCAGGCTTTTTTACTGGAGGTCAGGAAAAAAACCACGAAGAGAGAACTATAGATAACTTTAACTTGAAATTTGATTTTAATTGGCAAGTTAATAAAAATCATAGTGTTAAAACTGGTTTTAATATGACCAATTATCAAATTGACAATGCTTGGCATCAGGTAAGAAACGAATATTTTGGAACTGCTGAAGAGGCAACACTTTATGCACCTAAGATATTTGGTGACTCAACTTTATATGGCGATGTCTACGAAGTTGCTCCAAAAGAGATGGCTTTTTATATACAGGACAAAATGGAGTTTAACGCAATGGTAATTAATTTTGGCTTACGTTATGACCGTTTTGATCCCAATACAAAGCTACCTTCCGATCGTAGAAACCC
>CAJWHN010000092.1 GCA_913041085.1 uncultured Flavobacteriales bacterium
TTCACATATAATTGGTGTAATTTCATTAATCCCTATTTCTGTAGACTTTTCTAAAAACCATTCGAAACGCTCATTCATTTTTGTAGGTGCAATAGCTATATGAATATGTAGATCACTTTTACCATAGTTGCGTTCTACCTTATCTATTTTTAGATGACAGGATTTTGGATTGTCACCAATCAATGTTGCTTTGTAAAACCCGCCTTTACCATCGACCAGATAAATAAGATCTCCAATTTTTTTGCGTAATACTTGAATACAATGTCTGCTCTCTTCTTTTGAAAGGGTGTATTCATCTGAATTTATGTCTGGCGTGTAAAATAATTGCATAATATTTTCAAATGTATAAAAAACTAAATTTACTCATCTAATTTTATTTTCTTTGTTCATTATGGTTGACCTTTATCAATTGGTGTATGGTTTATAATCAGAATGGTGAAATTGTAAGTGCTATTCATCTAGAGATGAATAACCGTTCTTTCTTGTACGGAGATGGTTTGTTTGAACGTCTTAGACTGTTTAATGGAAAAGTTTTCAATAAACAAAATCATTACAACAGATTATCTTTTTCATTGAATGAGTTACAACTTGACATTTCAGTTTCTGTAGATGAGCTTTTTGAACAAGTAGAGTATTTAGCTCATCAAAATGGGCTAACTTCTTGTAGTGCTAGAATTTCAATTTATAGAAACTCAGGAGGTTTATATACTCCAGAAACACTTCTAGCTAGTTATGTAATAGAAACAATGGGCGAGGTATCTGATTGTTTTCCATTTGGTGATGGTCTGCAGATAGGAGTTTATGACAAGCATCTTAAATCTAAAGGTTTACTATCAACAATAAAGTCTTCTAGCGCAAATTTTTATGTATTGGCTTCATTAGAAAAGAAAAGAAAAAACTTAGATGAATTGTTGCTACTTAATTCTGATAAACGACCTATTGAGGGCACTAACTCTAATTTATTTATTTTTAAAGAAGGTAAGATTTTTACACCACCACTTTCTGAAGGGCCTCTGTTGGGTTGTATGCGATCATTAGTGCTAGACCATTTCGCAGTTGAGGAGGTAGCTTTAAATTTAAAAGATATTCAAACAGCTGACGAGATTTTTTTCACCAACTGTAATGGTGTTCGCAATGTCATGAAGTTTGGACAATTTGAGGGGTATAACAATACCATAGCAAAGAAAGTCGTCGAAAAATTAAATTCACTAATTTAATTCAGGGTCTTCAGGCATATTTGACCAAATAGCATACTCTTTATCCATTTTTTTAATGAAATCACGCCACATTTGTTTATCGTTATTATCAAGAAGATGTTTTACATTTTCATTGCATACTATCCAAGACTTTTCATTGAGTTCGTGTTCTAGCTGTCCTGGACTCCATCCCGAATAGCCCACAAAGAAGCGTATTTCTGTAGCGCTTACTTCTTTATTTTTTATCAAATCTTTAAGTGTCTCGAAATTACCACTCCAATACAGATTATCACTAATTGGTATTGAATTTTCTATTTTATTTCCTAAGCTGTGTATGTAGTGAAGTGTATTTTTTTCAACTGGCCCTCCAACATGCACATTAGCATCAAAAGAGGGAAAGTCTTCAAACAAGTCGTGAATTTTTATTTTGGTAGGCTGATTTAGTATAAAGGCGATACTTTCATTATCGTTATGTTCTGTAAGAAGTAACACGGAACGCTTGAAATTCGAGTCCAACATACTTGGCTCTGAAATTAATAATCTTCCTTTTTTGGGTTTAATGTTTTTCATACACCTATAACGAACAGTTTAATAGAATTGTTACGTGCTTTAGATTAAATTACAGTTCATTAAGTTTAAACGTATCTTTTAACCTAACTCCTTTTTCGGTATGCTGTACTGTACAACATTCGTTGTAATTGTCGTGCTGTAAAAAAATGACATATTCTTTATCAGCTGCTTCGTTTAAAAATTTTTCTTTTTCGGTCAAAGTGACTAATGGCTTTGTATCATAGCCCATAACATAGGGTAGCGGTATATGTCCTGTGCTGGGTAGTAAATCGGCGGCAAACACTAGAGTTTTACCTTTATATTGTATATGAGGTATCATTTGTGCCTCTGTGTGTCCATTTATAAAAAGAGTAGAAAAGCCTTTAAAAAGCTCTCCTTCTTGTTCAACGAAATTTAAATGCCCACTTTCTTGAATAGGGATTATATTTTCCCTTAAAAATGAAGCTTTTTCTCTATTGTTGGGCTGTGTTGCCCATTGCCAATGGTCTTTATTACTCCAATACTTAGCGTTCTTAAAAGCCATTT
>CAJWHN010000093.1 GCA_913041085.1 uncultured Flavobacteriales bacterium
ATTTGTCAATACCACCGACCATAAGCAATTGCTTAAAGGTTTGTGGCGATTGAGGTAAGGCATAAAATTGACCTTCGTTCATACGAGATGGCACAATAAAATCACGAGCCCCTTCAGGGGTAGATTTGATGAGATAGGGAGTTTCTACTTCTATAAAATCTTGAGAATCAAGATATTTTCTCGTTTCTGTAGATAGTCGATGTCTTAGTACAAGGTTTTCTCTGACAGGATTTCTACGAATATCTAAATAACGGTATTGCATACGCAAATCGTCACCGCCATCGGTTAGTTCTTCAATCGTAAATGGTGGCGTTTTAGCACTATTCAGTACGTTCAGTTCTTGCACTTCTATTTCTATATCACCAGTAGGGATATTTTTATTTTTGCTTGAGCGTTCGATGACTTTACCACGAACCTGAATCACATATTCACGACCTAATTTTCTTGCTTGTAGACACAAATCGGACTCCGTATCCATATTAAAAGCCAGTTGAGTGATGCCATATCTATCTCTCAAATCGACAAAGGTCATTCCTCCTAAATCTCTAGTCTTTTGTACCCAGCCGCAAAGGCTTACTTCTTCTCCAATATGTCCTTGACGTAAATCGCCGCAGTGATGTGTTCTTAACATTATAATTGTTTTACAAAGCGCCAAAATTACGATAATTTTGAATTAAAAAGCTACTTTTGCTAGATGTTACAAGACTATTCAGACGACTACTTTATGAAAAAGGCTTTGGCAGAAGCTCAAAAGGCCAAAGAATTAGATGAAGTGCCGGTAGGAGCTGTAGTTGTTTGCGACAATCAAATTATTGCACGAGCTCATAATTTTACCGAGCGTCTCAACGATGTTACGGCTCATGCCGAGATGCAGGCGTTTACTGCTGCTGCCGATTATTTAGGCGGTAAGTATTTGAATGAATGCACTTTGTATGTGACTTTAGAACCTTGTGTAATGTGTGCTGGAGCGTCTTATTGGACTCAGCTCAAAAAGATAGTTTTTGGGGCAAGTGATGAAAAAAGAGGGTTTAGAGCCATGGCTGGACAGGTATTACACCCCAAGACAGAGTTGGTGGGTGGTGTAATGGAACAAGAGTGTAGCAAAATAATTCGTGATTTCTTTGTTAGTAAACGCCAACTGAAGTAATTTTGTACCACTAAATAAAAAATTATGTATCCAGAAGAAATTTGTACTCCTATGCGCTTGGATTTAACCGAAGCAGGTTTTGAAGAAATGCGCAATGCTCAAGAAGTAGACGCTGTACTCACTGAAAAGAGCGGCTCTGTCTTAGTAATGATAAACTCGGTATGTGGTTGCGCTGCTGGAAATGCCCGTCCGGCTGTAAAGATGGCGGCAAAACACAGCAAAACACCGAATAAGTTAACTACTGTTTTTGCAGGACAGGACAAAGAGGCGGTAGCTAAAGTAAGGGATTACTGTTTACCTTATCCTCCATCTTCGCCATCAATAGCTTTATTTAAAGATGGTGAGTTAGTTCACTTTATAGAAAGACATCATATAGAAGGTCGTCCAGCAGAAATGATAGCTGAAAACTTAATGCAGGCTTTTGACGAAAACTGCTAAGAGTTATTTTTTTAATACCTTAGGCACTTTGAAATAATCCGAGTCTTTTTCCTTAGCATTTTTAAGTGCCTTTTCTTTAGGCAGATGTTCAGCGACTTCATCTTGCCTCAGCTTATTGACTTCCTCATTGATATAAACTAAAGGTTCAATGTCATCGGTGTTTAATGTATTTAACTCATCGACAAAGGCTAAGATTTTATTTAAATCTTGTTCCATTTTGCTTTTTGCTTCTTGGCTGAAATCTAGCTGACTGAGTTTAGCTAGTTTTTCAATTAGTGTTTGGTCAATTTTCATATCGAATCAATTCCTTTTCAATGGTGTTAAATACTTTATTTTTTAGGTCTTCTATGCTATAAGTAGAGCAATTATCAATGGGTTGATGAATGGTTATTCTAGCCCTTTGCGGTTTTCCTTTCATATATTGAACGGGAAAAATTTGCTTGTTGTCGGCAAAGGTAATAGGAATTATGCTAACATTCTTTTCTACTGCCAATCTAAAAGGGCCATTTTTGAATTTTCCTAAGCGTAAACTTTCTTTTACAATGCCCCCCTCAGGAA